>JAQUFK010000132.1 GCA_028684695.1 Methanosarcinaceae archaeon
CTCGATCCGGAACAGATTTTTATATTTATGTCTCTGTGGGATTTGGAGGCCGAAGTGAAATTACAAGAGCTGTTTTTTCTATATTAGAGGATGTAAAAGCAGGAAGTGTGCGCCCTTCCGATATCGATGAAAAACTTCTGGAATCCCACTTGCTTGTAAAGCATGAGCCCGATCTTATGATCCGTTCTGGAGGTCAGCACCTCTCGGATTTTTTGATCTGGCAGTCGGTGTATTCCGAGCTTTATTTTACAGATGTTAACTGGGAAAAATTCCGCAGGCTTGATCTGCTTCGGGTAATCCGGGATTATCAAAAGCGGCAGCGAAGGTATGGAAAATAAATCTTGGAAAGCTTTTTAAAATAGGCAGTTTTATAGGACGCAGCATAAAACCCCTGAGACTTTATTCGGGGGGAGTTTACTACAAAAGCGAGTAAGAAAGCTAATCTGAAGCAAAGGGGGTCTTAGCACTGGATTTAAAAGCTTATTTTCCGGATCAAAACCTGCGTTTTATAGTTGTGGTTTGTCCTAAATGTCGGGAACATGCTCAGGTTCTTGAGCAGTCGGCTCAAAAAACAACAAGGTGTCAGCATTGTGGGGCTCTTTTAAGGGTCCGAAAATTGAGAGTTTTTTTTGCCTCGGACGAACTTTCCGAAGCCATAACAGCTCGAACTCGGCTTCAGGCCAAATTTTCCGGTCAAGCTTCTGCAGAGTTTTTTGAAAAACTTATAAAAGAGCCTAAAACTCCGGTTTTTACCTCAAAAAAGCTTGAAAAACCTATTCATTTGCAAGTGGAAAAGGCAAAAAAATCCGCTTCTCCAAAAAAAAGCCCCCAAGAAATTCTTTTTGAATTGCTTGAGGCTTCTGGGGGCAAAAAGGAACTTAAGGCTTTAGAGGAAGCTGCGCTTGAAAGAGGCTTAAGTCTTGAAATGTTTGAAAAGGTTTTGCAGGGGCTGCTGGCTACAGGGGAATTATATTCTCCTTCAAAAGGGTTTATAAAAAGAGTCTGAGGCAGAGCTTGGAGTGGGGCTTGTTTTTTCAAAGGGTTGAAATACAAAATTATATTAAGTACAAAACTGTTTTATAAAACCTAAGCAGAAATTCCCTAAGGCTTTAGCTTAGGAGAATCAAGCAGAAAGCCTTTAATTCTACATTTAGTATCGAAACTTTGATAGCTTATAATATCGAAAAATAAACTCCCGGATCAGGCATTAAATCGACTGATTTTATTGAGCTTGTAGGGTTTTCCCAAAGTTAGTTGATTATATATTACCTTTTCTGCTATTGAATTTAGGTTCCGGGAATTCATAATTTCTACATTTATAACGGTGTAAAACATGATGGATCCGCAAATCGAGCGAAAACTCATTGAAATCATGAGGGTGATTCATGAGAGTGAAAAGCCCATAGGGGCTAGGGCCATAGCCGACGAACTGAACAATCGCGGCTACGATATAGGGGAGCGTGCTGTTCGCTACCATCTCAGGATCCTGGATGAGCGGGGCTTTACGCAAAAGCATGGGTATGCGGGCAGGACGCTTACTGAATTTGGAGAAGACGAAATGAACGATGCTCTGATCGGAGATCGTTTCGGCTTTGTTATTTCCCGCATTGAGGAAATGGCTTATCGGACCACGTTCGACCTTGAGTCCAGGAAAGGGGATGTGGCGGCAAATATCTCTTTTTTTGATAAGGACGATTTTGAAACCGTAATCGAAGTGCTTTCTTACACAGCCCATGCCGGGCAGACCATAAGTCCAAGGGTCAGGATTTTTGAAGAAGATGAATATCCTGAAGTTATTCTTCCTCCTGGAAATATAGGAATTGCAACAATTTGCAGTGTGACCTTTGATGGCCTTTTTTTAAAGGCTGGAATTCCTGTCGAACCCGCTTATGGAGGTATTTTGCAAATTGATGCCCACAAACCTGCCCGGTTTTTGGACCTGATTTCTTATAGTGGAACCTCGATCGATCCTATAAAGATCTTTATGAAACGAAAACCTACTTCAGTGCTTGAGGTCCTTGAAGGAGGTTCTGGAAAAATCCTTGCTAATGTGAGGCAAATTAACGCTTCGGCTTTTGAAAAAACCTGTAAGATTATTGAAAAAGCTAAAAAAGTCGGCTTAACAGGCTGCCTTCCTCCCGGAAAAGTAGGAGAGTCCATTTTCGGGGCGCCAGTAGAAGTTGGAAAATTCGGAGTCTCTTTTGTGGGGGGAATCAACGGAATTTGTGCTCTTGAAGAAACTGGAATCGAAATCCTTACCGAACCTATTAAAACGGTCCTTGATTATAGCACAATGTCCGAACTCTAAACGCTCCTTGTATCGGAGAAAATAGCATGTTAAAACTTACTATACTCTATGACAATGAGGCGGAGCCAGGTTTTAAGGGGAGCTGGGGTTTTTCTGCTTTGCTTGAAACTGAGAAGGATTCTCTGCTTTTCGATACAGGTTGGGATGGAGGTCTCCTGCTTAAACATATGGAAAAACTTGGAATTTCCCCCCTTTCGTTTAAGAAACTTGTTCTTTCTCACCAACACTGGGACCACGTAGGAGGGCTTCCTGACTTACTTCGAGTAAACCCGAATTTGACGGTTTATCTGCCTGAATCCTTTTCCAAAAATATGAAAGTTGAAATCCAAAAAAGGGCTAAACTTGTTGAGATAAGCAGGCCCTGCAAAATCCTTCCAGGAATCTATAGCAGCGGAGAACTTGGAACTAAAATTAAAGAGCAATCTCTTTTTCTGAATTCAGGTAAAGGGATCTATGTCCTGACTGGTTGTGCTCACCCTGGGCTTTCTGCCATTCTGGATGCTGCTAAAAACTTTGGAAAAGTTCGAGGCCTCATAGGCGGGCTTCATTCAAGTACAGAGTTTGAAAAGCTCAAAGGCCTCAAACTTGTTGCAGCAGGCCATTGCAGTACCCATAAAGCTGAAATCCAAAAACGCTTTCCCTCTTCTTTTCTGAATATCGGGGCAGGATTGCAAATAGAACTTGAGTAATCGAACTTGATTAATAAAATTTGAGTAATTGAGATAGAGTTTGCTTGCCCTACTTTGCCTCTTTAAGCCTTCTTTTTTCTTTGCATTCCATTTATTATTTTTTTAATTAAGTTTTCGGCTTTTTTTATTTATTATCTATTTTTCCAAGTTTTTTCCTTCTGGTATATTTTTTCTTGGAAAAGCCACAAAGTAAAATAGAATGCAGGTAGAATGAAATAAGAGGGGTTTTAAAAAGCTCTTTTTTTGAAAGGGGTTTGCTTCTTAAGAATTGTATGAAATAAGCTGCATGAGAGTTATTTTTCAGGGGGATTGCAGATGCTTAAAATAGAAAAGCTTACAGTTGAGGTTGCGGGAAAAGTCCTGCTCCGGGACCTCGACCTTGAGGTAAAAAAAGGGCATACCAACATTCTTTTCGGCCCGAACGGCGCTGGAAAATCCGCGCTTATGAGAACAATTATGGGCTTTAGTGGCTATAAGGTGATTTCAGGACGTATTCTTTTTAATGGAGAAGAGCTTGCGGAGCTTTCCGTGGACGAGCGAGCTAAAAGGGGGATAGGAATTATGATGCAAAGACCTCCCGATATTTCAGGAGTTCGGTTGCGGGAGCTTATAAAAGCAACTTCCAGGGGAAGAATTGAGCCTGAGGCTCTGGCCAAAACGCTTGATCTGAAACCTTTTCTAGACAGGGATGTAAATGTCGGCTTTTCCGGAGGAGAAATCAAGCGTTCCGAACTTCTGCAACTCGCGGCCCAAGATCCGGCTTTTTTTCTCTTAGATGAGCCTGAATCAGGGGTGGATTTGGTAAGCATAGGACAGATTGGAAAGCTGATCCGAAAAATGCTCTCGGCGGGAATCAAGTGTCCAGGAGAGCGTTATGAAAAAGGGAAATCCGCCCTCATAATCACCCACACTGGGCAGATTCTGGACTATGTGCGGGCGGATCGGGGTTATATTCTTTGTGAAGGGAGAATAATGTGTTCGGGAAACCCTCTTGAACTACTGGATGAAATCAAAAGCAGAGGCTATGAGGAGTGCATCCGATGCAAGCTGAAGAGCTGAACCTGAAAAAACGGGCTGAAAAAGCCCTCCAAAAAAGGGCCCGCTATGGAGAGGATTTTGATCTTAAAAGTTTTGGCGCGGCTCCAAAATTTGCAAAGCCTATCAAAGATCTCCGGGAGCTTGATCCAGAAAGCAAAAAGACCCTTTTGCAGGTCGGAATCGTGCCGGATGCAAAAGCCCGACTTGGAAGCCTTATTATTACGGATAATGCTCTTGCTCATACTTCGCTTAGCGATAAAAGCCTTGAACTTTTGTCCACGCAACAAGCCTTAAAAAAACATCCGTGGCTAAAAGCCTATGCTTGGAAGCTCGTGCCTGTGGATACGGACAAGTACAGTGCAAAAAGCTATCTTGAGGCTGCAGACGGCTACTTTATCCGGGTTCCAGCCGGAAAAAAGGCCAGCTTTCCACTTCAGACCTGTCTTCTCCTGAGGAGCGAAAAGGTTTCTCAAACCCTTCACAATATCGTGTTTGTCGAGGAAGGAGCTCAACTTGATCTAATTACGGGCTGCACTGTAGAAAAAGGGGTGGAAGAAGGCTTGCATCTTGGAATTTCTGAGATCTACATTAAAAAAGGTGCAAGCCTTAACTTTACCATGATCCATAACTGGAACAAACAAATAGGAGTCAGACCAAGGACCGTTGTCTGTGTAGAGGAAGGCGGAAGTTTTGTAAGCAATTACATCTGCCTAAAACCTGTGCGTTCGGTTCAGAGTTATCCCACGGTTCGACTTGAAGGTAAAGGAGCGGTAACAAGGCTTAGCACTATTGCAATAGCTTATCCGGGCTCGGAGCTGGATCTTGGAAGCAGAGCTGTATTCAATGCTCCTGGCACAAGGGCTGAACTTATCTCAAGAACGATTACTACGGGAGGAAAAATAATTGCCAGAGGGGAAATGCTAGGCTGGGCTAAAGGGGCAAAAGGACATCTGGAGTGTCGGGGCCTTATTCTGAGCGAGTCCGGATCTCAAAGGGCTATTCCCATCCTTGAGGCAAATGTGGAAGATATCGAACTAACGCATGAAGCGGCGGTTGGAAAGCTTGCTCGGGCCCAAGTCGAGTATCTTATGGCAAGAGGTCTTTCTGAAGAGGAAGCTGTGGGGATGCTTGTGCGGGGTTTTCTTGATGTTGGAATTAGAGCTATTCCAAAAAAACTCCGAAGAGAAATCGAAGATACCATTACAAAAACAGCTCTTGGAATGTAATTTTCGGAGTTTGTTTCTTTTTTCTTATTTCTTTTCTCTTCTATTTTTATTTTTTTTGATTCCCCCGTCTTTATATATAATGGCTGCAAATATCAGTACTGTAGAAGATTAGAGGTTGTGCCATGATTGATTTCGCATGCAAGGAGTTTAAAATTGAGGACGTGATTAAGTGTGCTTTGAACCTGACCCGAGCTGATCTAAAGGTAATGAAATTTTTCATAAATCATGAAGAGGAGGGCCTGAGTACCGAAGCTCTTTCCCAAGCCCTTGAGCTTGATCTTTCGACAGTCCAGCGTTCGGTAAAAAAACTTTATGAGAAAGAGGTTTTGCGGCGGGTCCAGCAAAACCTTGATGGGGGAGGGTACGTGTTTATTTACAGAGGCCAGCCAAAGTCTGAAATAAGAGGCGTTATAATGGAGATTGTTCGGACTTGGGTTGATAGAGTTGAGAAAGAATTTGAAGAATGGGATCACAAACTGTGAGAAATTATCCAATTATAAATTATAAAATGATCGATTTTATTTACCTTTTCCTTATTTATTTATAGAACGCAGCGTTAAAACCTCTGAGGCTTTAGCTCAGGAGATGTAAGCGTCAACTTATCCCTGCTTTCTTATGATGGATAATATACTAAT
>JAQUFK010000133.1 GCA_028684695.1 Methanosarcinaceae archaeon
GTCCCAGATCCGATCTCCTGTAGAATCTGAATCCGCTGCGGCTGCAGTGCTACAAAGCAGCCCGAGCAGCAGGAGACAAGAAAATACTTTTTTTAATTTATTGTAGAAATCCATCAGATATCTCCATACTGTGATAAACTTTTAACAATTTGATGTTTTTAAGATTATAAGGAATGTTTCTAAATAAAACTCTGAATCTATATAAATCTTAAAGTAACAGCCTTAGTAAGAGTTTTGAATCGACTGAAGGTACTAAGAAATATTGAAATCCGGAAAAATCCCATGTCGGAAAAGAGGGAATTTTTTTCGGGGGATTTTCCGAATTGAAAGCTTTAAATATCACTTTACATTTGAGCAACCTTTAAGGGAATTTTTTAAATTACTTCATACGGTTTTTCATCCCTTGTCCTGAGAGCTTCTTTTTCCACATATCGGCCATAGAAGTTTGCAAGGAAGATTGAATTTGTTACATACAGAGCTGGGAACCCTACAAGGAGGAAGCAGAGTATCAGAAACACAAAGAAGAGGGCATACTGCTTAATTATTGCAAGCAGATAAGCTCCGAAGTTTCCGAAAGCATGTTTGAGGATCGAAAGCTCAAAGTAGGATTCAATAGTCTGTTTTCTGTAGAAGTTGAGCGCAAGCAAAGGAAGTACAAAGAAACTCAGAAGGAGATTCAAAATATAGGCAAGCTCTTCATTAAAGTAAAGCATAGCTCCAATAAAGATGCCGTATACGAGTGCAAAAGGCAAGGCTTTGAGAAACATCATAAACCCGAGTTTCAAATCTTCCATAAAATAAAGTTTGGGAAGCCCCGCGTATTTTCCTTTAATCTGCTCATTAACGATTCTTACAAAGTAGCCGGAAAGTGCAAACCAGCCAATAATGGGTAAGAATATCCAGAGAATGTATAAGAGTCTTTTTGGTTCTTTGAATGGGTATTTAAAAGCCTCTATAAATTCAATTTTATCGGTTATAGTAATCACCAAAATTACGTTTTTAAATTCATTTCTGCGCCTTTCTCAAGGTTTTACATACATAAAAACGGGCGCTAGTTGAAAAATATAGTTTGCCTCCATTTTTTGAAAAGATAATAGACAACTGCTTCTAGCAGGCCCTATATTGCAGCAGCAACTATATGCAGGCTATAGAGCTGATAGCCAATTCTTTTTTTAAGCCTAATAATTTCCAGGATTAAGTTTAATTCAGGCAAGGAATTCCTCCTTATTTTAATGAGTTTTTCTCTGAGGCATTAAAAGCAAAACTTATATAAATATAAAGTGTAGTTAAAAAACAGAGTTGACCTCTCTTTTTCTCAAAAATTATTTATATCACAGAAACTATGAAAACAGACATGACCTTCAGCGCTGTAAACGAGACTTTTTATGAGGAATTCCTTGTAGAGGCTTCTAAAGCAATAGCTTTAACCCAAGCGTCTGAAGTTGTTTTTGAACTTATAATATATGTTTTGATGGCAATTCTTGCTTTTCAGATCTATAAAGAAATCGCAAAGCTTTACTCTTTTATAGAGTACGAAGGGTTGAGGTATTTTAAAAACACCTTCTTTTTTTATGGGATTGCAAATTTATTACTGACTCTAATGAGTCTTGGCTTTCTACTGCTAAAAATCTCTCTAATAAAGGGCTTGGATTTGGCCGTGCTGCTACCTCTGGAAAATCTTAAATTGCTCTTTCTGGCAGTAGTATTGTTTCTCTTCTTACTTGGAATCTGTTTTTGGCTTGCTAAAGCTAATCTCCTGGCCTCGATTACTTGGAGGCTAGCTGAGGAATACGTAAGGATGAAAAAAATCCGAAAGTACTTTTTTTTCCTCAGTTTAATGCTGTTTGTAATACTAGATGCCTCCCTTGAATTAACCTTATTAACACAGCTGGGAATCTATGTAGCTTTTGGATACAGAGCTCTTATGTTTGTTTTGATTCTGCTGCTGATTCGATCAAACATGCTTTCAGGAGAAGAAGCAAAGCCAATTAGTCATCCTTATTATCTGGCTTTGATCTTGCTCTTTACTGTAAATTTCCTGAGCCATTCCTTAAATATAATTGAAGAGGGCTACACCTTTCTTTATACTGCTCTGGATATTTTGACCGTTTTTGCCTATGTAATAATCCTTAAAGGAATTAAAAAATGGAGTCGCATTCTGGTGGAATGAAGCCGTTTCAAAAACGGAGCCGGTTAGAAATCATAAGAGATATCCTTCAAGTTATCCGGGACTCCAATAGTACCATCAGTCCAACAAAACTTCAACGGTTATCAAATCTATCTTATCAGATGTTTGAAGAATACCTAGGGGAACTCGAAGCAAAAGGCCTTGTCAAATTAAACCCATACAAAGGGAAGAGAAAAGTTTATTCTCTAACCGAAAAAGGTAGGAAATTTTTAGAGAAATACGAAGATTTCGTGGCTTTTTTAAGAGATTTTGGACTCTAAGCTCTAAAGGAAAACTCTAAAAGGAAAGTCTTCTGGCCGGATCTGGAAGCTGCCCTGAAAAAGGATCGGAAAATTGAGGTATAGATTAGACAAAAAGGATAGAGAATGTCCAAAAAGTTGCCTAAAATTTGAAATCTAGCCTGATTTTTACAATTTTGATTCTATTTCATGTCTTTTTGTGAATTTGAATTTGTAAAATTGGAGAAAGTCCTCAAAAAAAGCTTATTTTGGAAAAGACTCGGCCTTTTTGAGATAAGCATTCCCAAAAAGCTCGAGCTTTCTTTTTTTAAATTGTACAAAAAGGGGAGCAGATTTTCCATTTTTCAATAAATGCCAACCAATAAAGCAAAATAATGAAATGATTTAAATGCTCAGCTTTGGAAGTTACAGCTTCCATCAGTCCGCTTGAGCGAACAAAGCGAGCGAAACGGACAGTTTTCCTAACGGACAGTTTTCCTAACGGATAGAAGAACTAATTAGAAAAAATTAATAAATCCTGGAAATCAGCAAGCCTACAATTCCTGCAAAAGTGAGACTAAATAAAAGATAAATTATAAAATTCTTAACTCCTAAAACCATCTTAAGAGCGGCCAGATTATTAATTTTGGTTGCAGGTCCTGCAAGCAGAAAGGCTATTGCAGCTCCGGGATTCATTCCTGCTTCAAGCCAAGCGCTGAGAATGGGAATCGTGCCTCCTCCGCAGACATAGAGAGGAACTCCAATAGAAATGGCAATAAGCACGCCCCAATGGCTCTGATTTCCTAAAAGAGAGAGGAGGATTTCTTTAGGAAAATACCTCTCAAATAGAGCGGTCAAAGTTAAACCTGCCAGAAAATAAACGCCGGTTTTTACAAAAATTTCATGAAAATTGAAAAAAAATGCAAACTTCTTTTTTCTAAAAGTACAGCCCTCTCCAAAATCCAGGCCCTCATAATTTAACAGCTTTTTCTCCCTAAAAAAAACCCCTGTAAAAACTCCAGCGCAAATTCCTGCTGATAGAGCTGCAGCCAGTCTCAAAAGAGCCAGAGGAGTTCCAAGAGCAAAACTGAAAAAGAAAAGGTTTGGGTTGATAAGAATCGAACTTACCATAAAAGGAACCAGCAAAAAGGAAGCTACCCCTTTTTTTCCAAGAGAAATAATAATTGGAATCGTTCCGTACATACAGACGGGAGAAGCAGCTCCCAAAACTGAAGCAAGCACAATTGTTCCAATTGAGCCTAAGGAAAATCGATTCTCTTCTTGCTGGATTTGGCAAAGGGCATCCGATATCCAATCTGTAGCAAAGGTAGTAATAAAAGCTCCAATCAGAACTCCAAAAAACCAGTAGAAAAAAAATAAACGAAATTGGAGGCGAATCAGCTGGAAAATTACATAAAGTTCATCTAAAAGCACCTGAGTCGCTCCGATCAATTTTCTCTTTAAACCCAAAATAGATAAAATAGATTTAACTTGCAACTTTGGCACTTGGACCTGTATCCGGCCTTTTAAAATCCATTTTTACAGCTTCAAGCTCAACTCCAACAACAGTAATATTATTCAGCTCAGCAACTCCGAGCTTATTTTCAGCTGCAAGTCCGAGATGAGGGACTTCATCCAAATCGATTCCCATATATTGAGTTCCAATACAATCCGCAGCCACGGGATCTGAACTTGCAAATACGACCTTTGAGTCAATAGGAATACCTAAATCGGGCCCATTTCCTTCCATTCCGATTATCCCATCAATAACCACAAAATCCGGTCTTCGGATCAGGTTTAGATCCACAATACTTTGTTCCAGCCCCCATTCATGTAATTTGATTTTCATAAGTTGCCCGGGATAATTATTTACAAGTTCGCGGGGAGGAACTCCAAACGCATTTTTCAGGCTCAGGGTGCTTCCTGCAAGTCTGTGGGTTTTTAATTTAGCCGCACTTATAACCACATCCACATCCATGTAGATCTTTGGAATTGGAATATTCTTTCCGGTAAGGCTTTTTTCAGGTTTCAAATAGTATCAACCCTCTTCAGAAAAACTATTCAAATTAAGAACCTCAATTTCAGGAATCTCCACATATTTTGCAGGGCCGTAATGTACCGCATCTCCAAGAGAACCCCCATCAGCAACGATTACCCTTGAAGCTCCCCTTGCTTTTGTAATATTGACTATTTCTTCAACAACCTGGTAATCGGTTATAATTCCCTCTCCGACTTCGGAAAAATAAACCGCATTTACCTTGATCAATACAGTATCTCCCTCATTAATAAGCTCTTCAAGCCCGCCTGCGTTTTCAATCGCTTCTCGAGTAACTTTCGAGCGTTCTTCTCCCATTGCAGCTCCCACAACAGGATTTGGATTTTTTATTCCAGTAGAACTCCGCATTACTTTTTGCACATGTTCGGCTTTTTGAGTTTCGTTTCGAGTACTCATCACGGTTCCCGTAGCAGACTCGTCGGTTGCGGCCGAATCGGATAAACCAAAATTATTGGCTCCAGATCCAGAGTTAGAAACGCCAGGCTCAAAATCCTTAGCCGGGCCAAAGAAATGATAACCCCCATAAGAGACTAAAATAAGGAAAATTATAGTGCCGTAAACTAAAAATCCATTTAGTTTTTTCATACCCATTTCCCCCTTTATTTATAGGCTTAAGCTCCTCATTAAGGTTCCTAACGATTTCTGATGAATGCAAAAGGTGCCCAAAAAAAAGCTCACTTCGTGCGAAAACAAAGAAAACAAAGTTTAGAGGAATTAGGATTCAAGGTTGAAGTTGGTTAGGATCTGAAATTTGAAGAGGATAGATGATGAGGGGGGTGTGGGGGGAGAAGAGGAAAGGAGAATAAAAAAACTTTGGTAGGAGATCCTCCTACCTACCTCAAGCTCTGACTCTTCCTCTACCAAGGGAAGCAAAGATTCCTATAAAGCAGAGGAAGGCAAAAAGGGAAAAAGCTGTATGGACGCTTGTAAGAAGTTCTACATGATACTCAGGAGTAAGTTCTACTCTTCCTATAATTATTGAAAAAATCATCATGGAAAGCCCCATACTCAACATCTGGCCGATAAGCCGCATGGTACCCATGGTGCCTGACGCAATTCCATAGTACTTCCTTTCAACAGAACTCATGATAGCGTTGGTGTTTGGGGAAGAGAAAAGCGCAAACCCTAAGCCTAGGACCATAAGAACAAGCGTGATATCCTTAATAGGGGTCTCTTCTGTGAGAAAAGTAAAAATAAAAAGGCAAAATGCAGCAAGACCCATCCCAGTCGAAGCTACAATTCTTGGCTCAACCTTATCAGAAAGTCGGCCTGCAAAAGGTGAGAAGAGAGCCATTACGACAGGCTGGGCTACAAGCACACTGCCAGCTTCAAGGGGAGATAAACCCCGATTGTACTGAAGGTAGAGGCTGAGGAGAAAAGAAACCGCTGCAGTTGCGCTATAGTTTATAAGCGCTGCAAGGTTTGAGAG
>JAQUFK010000134.1 GCA_028684695.1 Methanosarcinaceae archaeon
TCCATATGCTGCCTCATGGGCCTAAAGGCCCCCTTGCACAGCTGCTATCCAAAGTCGGAGCTGAGGTTAAAATTGTGCGTTCAGAGCCTCAGACAATACTGCGGGTCCCCTTAGAAAAAGAAGCTAGAGACTACAAAAAAGGTTTTTTGGACATTCCCTTTAATGATTTTCCGACCAGACTATCCAGAAAAGACCGAATGAAAATTGCCTATCTAATAGTAAGTACTAGAAAAAACCGACCTACTGGAAGTTCCCTGAAAACCTGGATCAAAGCCCAGCTCAAAGACGAGGATGACTGGCTGGTAAAACTTGCCGATTCCTTCTGTGGGTGGGCCTTGAGTTTAACAAGTGAGGAAACCCCAGTAGAAGAAGTCTTTGAGATTATTGAAAACCTTTATCGCTATGGAGGTCCCGGAATTCCCATAGGAGGCTGTAAAGGCATAATCGACGCCCTTGAAAGCGTGCTTGAGGCAAAGGGCGCAAAGATCCATACAAAAAGCGAAGTTTCAAAAATCCTAATCGAAAATGGAAAAGCCGTAGGTGTAATTGCAGCCGGCAAAAAAATAGAAGCCGAGCTTGTGATTAGTAACATAGGGCATCCGGGAAGCGCAAGACTTTGTGAAGGAGAAAAAGAGAATTTAGAAGGGGTAGGCTGGACAAACTACCTTAAACAGGCTAAAGCCCAAAAACCTTCAGCCGGCATAAAGATCTGCCTTGCAGCAGCCGAGCCTTTAGTGGGTCATTCTGGAGTTTTGCTAACCCCTTATGCAAAACGGATAAATGGGCTTGATGAGGTTAGCCATGTGGACCCGACTCTGGCTCCGGCAGGAAAACATTTGACAATGTCTCATCAGCACGTAAGCCCAGAGAGAATAAAGTTTCTTAGAGAAGAAATCGAACTTGGACTTCAAGACCTTAAAGAAATATTTCCAGACAAAACCTATGAAGTCCTTTTCATCCAGTCCTATCATGCCGATTGGCCCGTGAATAGAGCGGCTTCGGGAACTGATATTGGAAACGAAACCCCAATCTCTGGACTTTACGTTGTCGGAGACGGAGCCAAAGGTCGCGGAGGAATTGAAGTCGAAGGAGTAGCCCTCGGCGTTGCCCAGACTCTGCAAAAGATTCTCGGAGAAAGCCCTGAATGATTCAGGCTTTAAAATGGCAGGTGTCTGAAATTTAAAAAAATATGCAAGCAGGTGTTTAGCATTCCCTCAACAAATCCAGGCTTTGTAACTTACGCAAAAAACGTATTTATCCCCCTAACCAACGTTTGCAGAAACCACTGTGCCTACTGTGGCTTCAGACGGGACCCGGGACAGGCCGGAGCCCGGCTTCTAAAGCCGGAAGAGGTAATTTCGATTCTTAAAACCGGAGTTAAAGCGGGATGTACAGAAGCTCTTTTTACCTTTGGAGAGTATGCTGAGGAAGTAGCAGAATACAAGCGCTGGCTCAAGGCCCTTGGCTACTCTTCTACAAACGAATACCTTGTCTCCCTCTGTGAAATCGCAATCGATATGGGGATTCTCCCGCATACGAATGCTGGAGTTATGACCCGGGCTGAACTAAAAGCCCTCAAACCCGTAAATGCGAGTATGGGCTTGATGCTTGAGACAACGGCTGAGTTAGAAGCCCATAAAAACTGTCCCGGTAAAGTGCCCGAATTAAGACTTAAAACCCTTCGGGAAGCCGGAAAGCTTGAAATTCCATATACAACGGGTCTTCTTATAGGAATTGGAGAAAGCCGGGAAAACAGGATTGAAGCGCTGAAGGAAATATCCAAGCTTCAGGAAAAATACGCCCACATCCAGGAAGTCATCATTCAAAACTTTGCTCCTAAACCCGGAACCCTTATGGAAAACTGGCCTGCGCCCACAAAAGAAGAAATGACAGAGACCGTAACTCTTGCTAGCCAGCTTTTGCCCGAAGAAGTCTCGGTTCAGGTAGCTCCGAATCTGATCGACCCAAAAGCCCTGGTAAAAAAGGGAGTGACAGATCTTGGGGGGCTTTCTCCGGTTACAATTGACTGGATTAACCCTGAAGCTGCCTGGCCAGCCGTAGAAGCCCTCCAGGCTAAACTGGGAACAGTGCCGCTTAGGGAACGCCTCCCAATTTACCCGCAATATGTTAGAAAAGGCTGGTACTCGACTCGGATAAAAAGCCTTATAGAAAAGCTCTCGGACAAGGAAGGATATAGAGCCAGGACCTGAAAATTCTAAGGGAAGAAAAGTTAAGAAGAGGCTTAACTTAGATCCATAAAATACGTATCTTTGACTCATACAATAAAAACAAATACAGGAAAGATCGGAATGAGAACAACCCAAATGACGATCCCTGACGCTGTCATAGAAAGAGCTTACGAGGGAAAATGTACAAAAGAAGACGCCCTGCTGCTCCTCAATGGCAGCCCCTTTGAGCTTTTCAAACTTGCCGACGAGCTGCGAGCCCTTGCTGTAGGGGACTTGGTAAGCTATGTGGTAAACCGAAATATCTATATCACAAATAAGTGTGTCGGAAACTGCGGGTTCTGCGCTTATAGGACAAACAAAAATAGTTATATCCTAAGCTTAGATGAGATTTTAGAAAAGGCTGAAGAAGCCCAAAAAGCAGGCGCAGTTGAGCTTTGCATTCAGGGAGGTTACACCCCAGAAGCAGATATTGAGTTTTATCTTGAAATTCTTGAGGCTCTAAAAGCCGAATTTCCGGAACTCTGCATTCATGCCTTTTCTCCTATGGAAGTCAACTATGCAGCCGAGCTTTCCGAAATGTCCGTAAAAGAAGCGCTTGAAAAACTTAAGAAAAGCGGGCTTGATTCACTTACCGGAACCTCGGCTGAGATTTTGTCTGACAGGGTTAGAAAAATAATTTGTCCGAGCAAACTTAGCACGCAGCAGTGGATAAACACCATAAAAATGGCCCATAAAGTAGGGCTTTCCACAAATGCGACCATTATGTATGGGCATATTGAAACGCTTGAAGAACGCTTGGACCATATCTTTAGCATAAGAGAAATCCAAGAAGAAACCGGAGGCTTTTCCGAATTTATCCCGATGTCTTTTTTACCCTATAATAACAAAATCGGAGAAGAGATGCTTGCTTCAGGCAAATTTTCAAGTACCGGACTTGAGGATCTGCAGCTGCTTGCAATATCTCGAATAATTCTTCACACCCACGTAGACAATATTCAAGCAACTTGGGTTAAACTTGGAAAGAAGCTTGCGCATGTGGCGTTGAGCTGTGGAGCTAACGATCTTGGAGGAACGCTTACGGAAGACCAGATCTCAAGCGCTGCTGGAGGCAGTAATGGAGAATTTGTATCCCCTCAGGAGTTTGAGTGGATGATAAAAAAAGCCGGGAAAATTCCAATGCAGCGGGATACTCTTTACAGGGCTGTTAAGGCAAGAAGCCCCGGAAGAGCAGAAAGGCTTCCGGAAAAAATGGAAGAGAAAAACCGATCCGAAATCTGGGAAAAGAAGAAATGGGGAACCGGAAATAAGAGGTCTTCAAAGATACAATTATAACAATTGGAGTTATAAAATCTCTGCGAAAAAAATAAAATTGAACGGAAAAAATGGAACAAAAAAGGAGTTTAGATGAGAGCTGTTATTCCTTATAAAAAAGCCGGGGCTAAATCCCGCCTATCCCCCGTTTTGAGCCTGAGGGAACGAGAGGAATTTGTAGAGCTTATGTTAAGCTCCGTGCTCAGGGCCCTAAAAGCTGCAGGAATTGAAAAAATCGATATCATAAGCCCTTCGATTTACGGACTTGAAGAAGTAGAGGCCCAGGTGATTTTAGACGAGGCTGACCTTAACGAAGCCTTAAACGCTTATTTAGAAAAAGCAAAAGGTCCTGTTTTGATTATTATGGCTGATTTGCCTCTCCTCTCGGCCAGCCATATTAAGGAAATCGTATCCAGTAACAAGGATATCTGTATTGTGCCCGGAAAAGGGGGAGGTACAAACCTTATTTTTCTTAAAAATCCTTCAGACTTTCAGGTCAAGTATTACGGTTCAAGTTTTTTAGCCCATTGCGCAATTGCGGAGGCGAAAGCCTTAAGCTTTGAAGTTTATGATTCCCTGCTTGCAAGTACGGATATCGACGAGCCAGACGATCTTGTGGAACTGCTTGTACATGGTAAAGGCCCTGCCAGAGACTATATTAATCAAAAATTTAATTATGAAGTCAGTCGGGGAAGGGTAAAATTAAATCCTATTGAGTGATTTGGAACCAAAAAAGAATGGGGAAGAGTTCTTTTTCTTTTGCTTATCATCTTTTATAATAAAATAAGTATATTCGACCATAAAGAATTATATCATAATATTTATGTAATTAGCCGTAAAGTTAATCGTAAAGCATTCTTAATTAATATTCATAGTATAATTTAAAATATTTCAGCAAAATATTTCAGCTTAAGCTAAAGAGCTTTCAGATATTCAAAATTTACAAACTAAACTTCTAAATAAATATTAAATTTATCCAAAAAACCCATAAAAAGAATACAATTCCAAAATACTGTATAAAAATAGAAAGATATGATTCAGATGATTCAGAGGATTTATTTTTAAATTTATGCAGGTGAGCTGGTGAGCATAAAAATAAACAGATACAAATGCGGATACTGTGGAACCTGTGTTGGAGTCTGCCCCAAAGGGGCCCTCGAACTTGTAGAGACCTGGTTAGAAGTAGATGAAGATTTGTGTATGGCATGTGGAATATGTGATAGAATTTGCCCTGTGGGAGCAATTGAGGTAATAAAATGAAAAACCGCTACGATGTCATCGTGGTAGGAGCCGGGCCCGCAGGTTCCATTGCTGCAAAAACCGCAGCCGAAAAAGGGCTTGATGTGCTTCTGATTGAGAAACGGCAGGAAATTGGCGATCCCGTGCGCTGTGCGGAAGGCGTTGGAAAAGAGCATCTAAAAAAGTATATCGAAATAGACAAACACTGGATCTGCGCCGACTTGAAAGGTTCAAGGATCTATGCTCCGGACGGGACCATGATCGAAATGGCCGAAGAAATTGCCGGAGGCGAAGTTGGCTACGTGCTTGAAAGAAAGGTTTTTGACCGCAGTCTGGCCGAAAGTGCAGCAAAAGCAGGAGCCGAAGTAAGAGTCAAAACCAGAGCAACAGGGCTGCTCATGGAAGAGGGAGTTGTCTGCGGGGCAAAACTCATGCATCTTGGAAAAGAGTTTGAAGTCCGAGCTGAAATTGTAATAGGAGCAGACGGCGTCGAGTCTAAGATAGGGCGCTGGGCCGGAATAGATACGGCCCTTAAACCTATCGATATCGAAACCTGTGCCCAGTACCTTGTAGCCGGGCTTGACATTGATCCGGAATTTTGCCAGTTTTATGTAGGAAACGAAATTGCCCCCGGAGGATACCTCTGGATTTTCCCGAAAGGAGAGGGCAAAGCCAATGTAGGAATTGGAATTCTCGGAAGCAAAACCGGAAAATTCAAACCAAGACCCGTAGATTACCTTAACCGTTTCCTCGAAAAACATATGCCTGAAGGCAAGATAATCGAGATGGTTTTAGGAGGAGTTCCGGTCTCAGGAAGCATTGAAAAAACCTCTACAAACGGGCTCATGCTTGTAGGAGATGCGGCCCGGCAGTCGGATCCGATCACAGGAGGGGGAATCTTAAATGCCATGGAAGCAGGCAAAATTGCAGGGGAAGCGGCTTTTGAAGCGATTTCCGCAGGAGACGTTTCAGAGGAAAAACTTGAAGAAGTATATGAGAAAAAATGGAGAGCTACAGTAGGGCATGAGATTGATATGAGTCTCGTTGTGAAAAATTGCTTCATAAAACTTGAAGACAAAGAATTAAATTCCCTGGCTC
>JAQUFK010000135.1 GCA_028684695.1 Methanosarcinaceae archaeon
AGGTCTTCTCCAAAGGTGTCTATGAGATGGTCGAGTAAGTGCCGGCCGTGAGCTGCATGGCAGGCAGTTCCGGTAATTACACGGAGGAAGAATTCCCTGCCGTTATGCCCCAACTGGTCAATCCCGCAAGCTCCTCTTTTGTTATTGGAAAGATCGCAAGGCCCATAGGTGCAGTAGCAGCACTGGTCACACATAGGAGTGACTACTGGCTCATAGCGGTCGAGCAGTTTTAAATTCCAGTCATCCCTGTAGGTTTCAAGGCCGGGGAACGGGGACGGACCCATAGGGCCGGCTTCTTTTTCATCAGCAGCTTCTTTGGCTGCTCCTACTATATTTTCAATAGTGATCTGAACGGATTGCAGATCCTCTATAGAAAAACTCCCGGTAGTTAGTTTGCTCATTTGAGCTTTACCTCCTAAATATATATACTTCGTATTTGTAACGATCGTTGATTATATATCGCCTGGCAGATTCCATAACGATTATTAATTATATATTTTTCTATTAATAACTCCGTTTCTTATGCTGCCGAAACGGGATGTTTTTCTGACTAAGGTGTTTTTAAAGCTTTTTTCCCAACTATATGGTATTTAGTAAACGTTTTTCCCCAAATAAACGTTTTTCCGGAATAGCCAGACTAAAAATCGTTTTTGAGACCTTTATATCCATAATTAATTCTATATAAAGCCTCTTTTTTCAAAAAAACGTTTTTTTCCAACGATTCAGAACTATGCAACTGAGCAAAGGTCGTCGACGCTGGTTGATAATTATTAATTAAGTGAACTTAACGTATCAAATCTATATAATATTTTCTAATTTGTTGTATACCCTTTCGAGAGGGGCAGCGGAGGAAAGATTCGGACTTTAAGTCTGAAACTAAAAAATTCCTATTATTTATTTCTATAGAATAATTAACCAGTCTCTTGACCCTTTTTTTTTTGAAACAAATAATATTTATATGCATTAATAATAATTAAAGTAATATTTTATATTGTTTATTTAAAAATAATTATTATTTTTAGAGGGATCTCATCTGAAATCTTCATACTTAAAAAGAAATTAAGATTTTAATTTATTTCTTCTGATCAAAACCTCAATATTATATATTTTAATTATATTAGACATTAATTATATAAGATAGAAGCTTTTAGAAAAGACCACAATTTTTATATATTAGGAGATTTTTTCAAAAAAAGGATCGGTAAACGCTGTGAACGGATATCAACAACTTATAATAAAGGAACTTCCCGCACTTTAAAGCCCTTGTTTTTCCTTCTTTTTTCGCGACAATCTGTATTAATTATTTAATTTTTATATTACCATTTAGAAAATAGAATTCTTACTTCGGAACCTATGGAAGCTTTCAGGTAGTTTTATACGATATTAACCGCAAAATAGACAGGAAAATATGTTTCAGAGCAGCACACAATCTAATACATTGTCCGGATCCAGAGGAAGCTTCCCAGCGAAAATAAAGCGTTCTGTGTTCGAAAGCCCTTCTATGACCTTGATTGCAATTTGCGTCCTCGCGTACTTTATAAATATATTTTTGTACATTCTTTCCCCATATTTAGGAACTCTTTATGTTCAGACATTCAGATTTGATCCTACATATCTTTTGAACCGGCCTTGGACGCTGGGTACATATATTTTCATGCATAACGATTTTACCCATCTATTATTCAATATGCTTGTCCTTTTTTTCTTTGGGCCTGCCCTTGAACTAAGAGCTGGAAAAAAGCAAATGATAGGGATATTCTTTACTGCAGGAATTCTTTCGGCAATAGGCCATGCCTTTATGAGCACGCCTCTCCTTGGGATTTCCCCAGCTCCCGTTGTTGGGGCAAGCGGGGCCATTTATGGAGTTTTTGCAGCTCTTGCAGTGCTTGAGCCGGACCTCCGAGTCTATGTTTACTTTATCCCGATGCGGATAAAACATGCCCTTGTGCTTTTTGCCCTCATTGATTTTCTTATGATCCATTCATCGGACATGGTAGCCCATATAGCTCACCTGAGCGGGCTTTTCGTTGGACTATATATGGGATACCGAGTCAAAAAAATCCAGGAAAGGTTCTGGCGCTCTAGAAGCAGGTGGTGAAAATCTGAAAAATACGCGGTTGAAAAAAAAGAGGATTTTCCTTCCAAAATATTTTCTTAGACCTTCCGAAGGAGAAAAAATTCCCATTCAAGTTCTGGACTTTAAGCAAGTGTACGGAGCCTGGGTTCCCGAACTGAAATCCAGTATTTACTTTGAACTTTCCCCAAAAGGAGAGAAGGACGAGTTCTCAGAGCTTTCTGAGGCTGAAGGCCTAAAGCGGGTTCGAGAAGTTATAATTTTAAAGGCCTATGACTGGTTTCGAGAACGAGAAGGAGTTATTGAACTTTCCGAGGAAGAATTTGAACAATTTGAACAAGTATATACAGAATTTCTCCAAAAATGCGGGGAAATCCAATACAGTAGAAAAAAAGTTGGGAGAAAAACAGAAAACCTTTTTGAGCTTAAAGAAAAACCTTTCATTGTAAATGAGGTTCGAAAAGGGTTTTTTTCTGAAAAACTCTAATCTTTTATTATATTCATTAAGTACATATATTTATCTTCCTTACTTATTACTATCAAAGATCTTTTTAAGATCTGGGTAGGGGAAAGCTAAACCTTTTTTCCCGGCTTTTTATTTATCATATTTATAGAGGATTCCGAGCATGAAACCTGTAAAAAGCGGACTCGATTCAATTTCAAAGTATCTGCGTTCAAAAAAAGAAATCGGAAGAAGAAAAATAGGACTTTTAGTAGATGGGCCAAATATACTCAGAAAAGAATTTGACGTAAATCTCGAAGAAATCCGGGACGTACTCAAAGCTTACGGCAACGTCAAGATAGGAAGAGTTTTTCTAAACCAGTATGCCTCAGACAAACTTGTAGAAGCGATTGAAAACCATGGCTTTGAGCCTATAATCTGTTCAAGTGACGTTGATGTCCGTCTGGCAGTTGAAGGTATGGAACTTGTCTACAACCCCAACATCGATACTCTTGCAATCGTAACAAGAGATGCGGATTTCAAACCCCTGCTGAACAAGGCAAACGAGCACGGGAAAGAAACAATTATTTTCGGAGTCGAACCTGGCTTTTCCACAGCTCTTAAAAACTCTGCAGATTATGTAATTCTTATGGATAAAGATAAAATGAGTTATGAGGAAGTAGAAGTTGAAATTTCGGAATTTGGGGAAGCCAATGCAGAGAACTCAGAGCACTCCTATTAAAATAATATTAGTTTTGTCGTAGAATTTTTTTGTAAGTCTGAAATTTCTCAGGCTCTTTTTCCCATTCCACATCAAGCCCTAGGATTTCCTTAGCTCCTCCAAAAACATCTCTAGCCAGCTCGGCGCAGCCTATGGCCGCCTGCCATTTTCCGAGGGCTTTGCACTCTTTTCCAAGATGTGTACTGATTTTTTCCCGAACTCTAAAAACCTCTGCAATCGAGCCTGCAAGAAAGACCTCCCCTTCTTTGCCGTAGTCTCGAAGAAGAAGCCTGAGAGAAGTTATTTCCATTGCCGCAAAAAGGGCAATTGTATCAAGAGCTAAAAGGGCGACCTCTTCCCCATTTTCAGCCGCTGCAAGGAGTTCTTCCCGCTTTTTGTAAGGAGTCATTTTCAGAGTTCCAGCTGCAGTAAAAGCTTCGTTTGCGCTCAAGAGGCCTGCGTCCACGTCCCGGATTGCCTGTAAATCAAGAGGACCATGCTGCACGCCAGGGGCAAAAATGCAGGCATCAAAGGCTCCTAGCACCTTGCCTTCAGCAACGGCAAGGGTTACAGTATTTGAGCTAATATCGGCCATAACGAAATTCTCATAACCTAGACAGAGGATATGGTAGGCGATTCCTAATTTTTCCGGGCTTGTGAGATGAGAAAAAAGTTTCATTCTCGGATCCACGCGGCTTTCGGAATGAAGGCCCGGAATTGCCACGGCCGGCACGCCGGAGTTTTTTATTGCTTCAAAAACTTTCGTGCCTCCTCCAGTCTTTTTTCCAGCCCCTTCAACACTTTTAAGCCCTCTATTTTTAAGAGTTCGAAGGTCTCGAATTGAAGAAAAACCATCGCCCATGGAATAGGTAAGTCCTACGAGTTTGATTTTATCCCTCGAAGTGTCAAGCCTCGTTTCTATCGCCATTAAAAGCGCAGCTTCAGAAAGTTTTGCAACTTCGGTTCGGGATAACTCAAATGTCCGAACTTTTTTTCCTTCAAGCAGAGCAAAACGCATTGCTGTTGTCCCGTGGTCAATCCCTATAAAAGCCAAGCAGATTCTCTCCAGTATTCTCTCAGTTTTTTTTCAGAGTGCATTGCCTAAGATTTCTGTAAGCTCTCTTGCAATCCTCTCTCCCTCAAAAGCAGTTCCGACCGTAGTCACAAGCCTGAGCTCTTGGACACTCCGACCTTCCGAAAGGAGCAACCTTAAATTCCCTCTGGAATCTGCTCGCAGGAGTTTTCCGGAAAGTTTTCCTCCAGCTGTTCCTTTTACGGAAATAACGGCCGGAATTATCTTTTTGATTTCCGGATGCTGACTTACAAGCCTGACAAGCTTTCTTCCTGCCCTGCCACCTATAATTGTTGTGTGAGCCCCTCCAAGTTTGCTCTTAAGGAGGGCATCAGGATTGCCGTTTTTTTTATTCATTTTACTTATTCGCTCATTTGAGGTTTCTCACTTTGGAATGCTTTTCCCATAAAGCCTATATTCTTTATTAATACTGCGAAAAAAGAAAAAAAGAAGAGGAGACTTAATTTCTTTTAAATTTCTTGCTCCAATTTCCTAATAATTATTTATACATGGATCCCATTTCAAAAATCAGAGAGTTTCTAGCTCTTCCATACTAATGAGCCTGATTTTCTGAGCCTGCAGGATCTGGATTGCTTTTTTTATCTCGTTTACCCTTACAATCAAAAGAGCTTTTTGAGCCCTCGTGATAAAGGCGTAGGCATAATCCAGGTTGAGATTCGCATTTCCAAGCACCTCTGCAATCCTGGACATACTGCCTGGAAGATCTTCCATTTCAATTCCAAGGACTTCAGTTTCAGAAACTGTAAAACCCGCATCATGCAGTACTCTATGCGCCGCTTCTGATCGATCCACAACCATGCGAATGATCCCAAAATCTCCGGATTCTGCAATTGTAAAGGCTCGGATATTTATCTCAGCGCTTTTGAGTTTCTCAGCAACTTTTGCAAGCCTGCCAGGTTTATTCTCTGCAAAGAGGGAAATTTGTTTTATGATCTTTTCTTCCATTCCAACACCCTTTTTCAGTGGCATTTTATTTAATAAGAACGTTATTTCCACTTATAAATTATCCTGTATATTCACAATCCTGTTAATTCTCAGAGTCAAAGCCTTTTTTTAGAAAATACCATATTAGAGGGTTTTTCTATTATCAATAACTCTCTTTGATTTTCCGGTTGAGCGAGGAAGAGAGCCGTGTTCTACAAGCTCTACCTTTACCGCAAGGTTCAGCACACTTTTAAGGGCAGCTGCAACTTTTTGCTCCAGCTTCATCATATCCGACATCCGGTCGCTAAAGGCTGATTCGCTCATTTCAATCTTCACTTTCATAGTATCGAGCTCGCCCACCCTGTCTACAATGAGCATAAAGTGCTCGCCAACTTCGGGAATCTTAAGAAGCACGGACTCGACCTGCCCTGGAAAAACGTTTATGCCGCGAATAATAAGCATGTCGTCAGAGCGCCCTGTAATCCGGGAAATCCTTGGGTGAGTCCGGCCGCATTTGCAAGGCTCGGAGAATTTTCGGGTAAGGTCTCTTACCCTATATCGGATAAG
>JAQUFK010000136.1 GCA_028684695.1 Methanosarcinaceae archaeon
GTACGATCCATATCTAATATATAGAATACGACCGACCGGAATTAACCGAACCGACAGATCCAATGTCGGACAGAAAAAGCTTCTGTCCCCACCATATGATAAATTCTATAAATCAAGCAACACAAAAAGATTTGTGTCGGATTTTATAATTATGTGTTTATGATATATAAAGGTAACTATCTCAGAGAGATTCCAAAAATAACTACCCAAATCACAAGCCATAAAGAAGGTACATTGTGATTATCATAATACAACAATTATAATAAATTCATTCATAGTATATAAGGCTTTCTAATTGCTCATATTGGAAGCAAATAGAATCCATCCAACTACCTGCACCGGAGAACCCAGCGAGGCAGGGGATACAATGAATAATGTTTATGATATATAAACATATTCATTTAACAAATATTTCTGCTAAACGAGAATTGGAAAAAGCTAGAAAGCAAGTTCCAAACCATCTCCAAGAATAAATCAAAGGGATTGAGAAAACGGAGGAAGGGATATAAATAGACACTGGATGAGAGAATGCATTTTGACTAGAAAATACCTCTGAGGAAAAATTCAAAAAAAATTTAGAGAATCGAAGCGGATAAGCTTAAAACTTAAAAACAATATACATAAATCTAAGTGAAAGCGCTTAAATCGGAGATTGATTAAAAACAATCCGATTAAAAGTCCTAGAAAGAGTAAAAAAGAAGATATATTTTAAAATAAAAGAAAAAAATCACAACCAGAGGAATCAAACTGCCTGCACTTAGAAAACCCGCACAAAAAAGCAAAACCGGCATCGAACAGCCGGTATCAAGAGTCCGTATTCCCCGAAAAGATAAAAATGAAATTCTGGCAACCGTAGAAAGCTTACTTGGGGCTAACCGGTTAAAATTGCGCTGTATGGACGGAGTTGTTAGGATGGGCCGGATCCCTGGCTCAATGAAGAAAAAAACCTGGATAAGAGAAGGGGACCTTGTAATAATCATACCATGGGACTTTCAAGCATCAAAAGCCGATGTAATCTGGAAATATACAAGACCTCAGATAGACTGGCTTGAACGCAAAGGCTATCTGAAAGGATAAAGCATGAAAAAGCTGGATAAGAAAATAAGGCGCATTGATACGGACAGAGACAAATTGCGTATAAAACAAAAAGATTCCGACTCCCTTAAGGTGGAAGAAAATGTATTTGATGAACCCACCTTAAAGAACCTTTATAAGCTTTCAAGGAAGAATATTATAAAAGAGATGGGAGGAGCAATCAGCACTGGAAAAGAGGCAAACGTCTTTTATGCGCTGGGACCTGAAAGCGAACTGGCCGTAAAAATATATCGGATCACAACAAGCACCTTCAAAGCTATGGAAGCCTACATAACAAAGGATCCTCGATTCCAAAACATCCGGCATACAAAAAGAGATATCGTATTTGCCTGGACAAAGAAAGAATCTCAAAACTTGAAGCGTGCAAGAAATGCAGGAGTTCGGGCCCCAGAACCCCTAGGCAGCGAGAAAAATATCCTTATAATGGAATTTCTTGGAGAAAAGGAAGTCCCGTATCCACAACTTAAAAACATCGCTCTTGATAGGGAAGATGCAAAACGAATTTTTGAAAAAATCGTGGACTATATGCAGCTGCTCTTTACGGAAGCAAACCTAATCCATGCCGACCTGAGCGAATACAATATTATAATAGATCCCAACAATCTAGAACCGATAATCATAGACATGGGACAAGCTGTAACCCAGGAACACCCAAACGCTCGGGAATTTTTATACAGGGATGTGCAAAACATCCTCAGATACTTCAGCCGCTATGGACTCAAAATGAGCCCAGAAGAGTTGCTTTCTAAAATACAGGCGAAATAACTATGACCCAATACGTCAAAATTCCAAAAGAAAGAATAGGTGTAATCATAGGCCCCAAAGGGGAAATGAAAAGATTCCTTGAAGAAAAAACCGCAGCTCAACTTGAAATCGAAAGCGAAAGCGGAAAAATTGAAATCACCTGTAAAGCCGATCCACTGCGGGAATTTAGACTGCTTCAAGTCCTAAAAGCCATAGGCAGAGGCTTTAATCCAGAAAAAGCTCTCGAACTTCTAGACAATGAACTTCTGATGCTTGAAATAATCGACCTATCCAACATAACCCGCAGCCCTAAAGAATTACAAAGAATAAAAGGCCGAATAATAGGAAGAAACGGGAGAA
The DNA here is from genome assembly GCA_028684695.1 of Methanosarcinaceae archaeon. Taxonomy (GTDB): domain Archaea; phylum Halobacteriota; class Methanosarcinia; order Methanosarcinales; family Methanosarcinaceae; genus JAQVBP01. The sequence goes on from JAQUFK010000136.1 coordinate 2,200, forward strand.
CCCGAGAACTTGCCGAATCTTTAATAAATGTAAAAATCTCCATATACGGAAAAACCGTTGCAGTAATCGGATACCCCAACCAGAACACAATCATCAGGACCGCAATTCAGATGCTAATCGATGGAGCTCCCCATGGAGTAGTCTACAAATTCCTGGAAAAGAAACACCAGGAGCTTATACAGACTCAGCTTGATTCAATCGAGTTTTACTGAAAAGGACCGATAAATAAAAAACAGAATGAAAACCCGAAAAAGGAGAGAAATGAAAAAGGATTTTGAATCTCTCCTAAATTCCAAAAACTCTTTTTTTGAATAAATATAAGCTCAAAGGTTTGACATTTAAAGGGAGATTAAATTTTGGCAAAAGCCCCATCTTCCTCCTGACCTTCAGCCTTAAACCCAGCTCCGGTAAGGAATTTACCGCGCCCCGGCTTTACCGTGATAGCTTCATCTCTCCAGAGCACTTCTCCTCTAGAAAGCGTATACTTTGGAAATACCCCCTCCATCCCTTCAAAAGGTGTCCATCCAGCCTTACTATGCAAAAGCTCAGCCCGAATAGGCCGGATATCTCTGGGATTAACTACAATCAAATCCGCATCAAACCCTTCCGCAAGCCTACCCTTGGAATGCCGATCAAGTCCGAAAATTCTTGCCGGATTAAAGCTTGTTACCTGAATCATCCTTCCAAGAGGCAGAATATTTTTCTTTACGGCAGCAAGCATAAGGGGCATAAGCGTTTCGACTCCCGGAACTCCCGCTGGAGCCATCCGGACGTCCGTATCCTTTTCTGAAAGCCTGTGAGGAGCGTGATCAGAGGCAACCAGATCAAGGGTTCCATCATTTAAACCGTTTGCAAGAGCCTTGATACTCTGCCGATTCCGAAGCGGAGGATTCATTTTACCAAAGGCCCCAAGCCTTTCCCAATCTCCGGTTGAGAGGAAAAGATGATGAGGGGTTACTTCACAACTTATAAGGGGAGCTTTTTTTGCCTTTCTTGCAAGGTATTTTTCTTTCCGAAGAATGCCCACAGCCTCAAGGGAACTTATATGACAGAAATGCACCCGGGTTTGAAGGGTATTTATAAAATCCATAGCTTTCTGAATTGCTCTTGCCTCACAAATCGGAGGCCTGACCTTTGAATGGTAATCCGGAGGAGTTTCTGACTTTAAAAGAGCTTCAAACCCAAGCCTCAACTGCTCATCTTCAGCATGAAGAGTTGCAAGCGCTCCGAGCCGCTTAATTTCTTCCAGAGCTTCTCCTAAAGTCTCTTCACTGATATTAAGCCCTCCTGTGGACTCAGCCATAAAAATCTCCCCAAAAGCCAAGGAACCTAGATCCCAGAGTTCTTTCAGTTTTTCAAGGTTGTCCGTAACGCCTCCATTAATTGCAAAATCCACAATAGACTTTCTTTTAGCAAGCTTTTGTTTCAGATGAAAAGAACGGCTGTCCGTGGTTGGAGGAAGGGAATTGGGCTGGTCAATAACAGTCGTGACTCCACCTGCAGCTGCCGAACAAGAACCTGTGTACCAGTTTTCCTTGGAAGTCAGCCCAGGTTCTCGAAAATGCACATGCACATCAATTCCAGCAGGCAGAGTAAGAGCGCCTTGAGCATCAATTATAAGGTCCGAACTTGAAACCCTGAGATCTTTGCCAATTTTAGTGACTTTTCCGTCTTCGATTATAATTTCAGCAGGCTGAAGACAATTCTCGTAATAAATTTTGGTATTTTTGATGAAAATATCAGGCATGGGCATTTATATGCTCAAAAACATACTTAAAACCTTCATTTAAGCCCAAACCTTAGTTCAACCAAAAACCCTTTTTTTTCAGTACCGCTTTTCAGTACCGAATCCAGAAAACAGTAAGTAAAAAACAATAGCTAAAAAAGCTCAGAAATCAAAAAGCGAACTCTGTGCAGAATTTTCACTTTTGCAGCTTTCCTGATTAGTATTCATTTTTCGGAAAGGCTTTAGTTTTTTAAGGGGTTTGGGCTCAAAATCAAAAAGCCCTTTCTGCTTTGAATCATAGTCAAGGGCAGAGGCTTTAACTCCAAAAACTCCGAGAATACGTTCTTCGGGAGGCAGAATCTGTTTTTTAATGTAGTAATCCACATCGATTGGGATATTATGTTCTCGGACATAATCCGGATCCTCTGCCCGGGTCACAAAAAGCCCTCTACCAGCTATGATAAGAGACAGAATCCTTGTCCCTATAGGAGTTACAATCCCGCTTCGTTGTCGAATCTTTTCAACAACCGTCAAATGAGGCTGTTTGCTTTTATAGCTTTCAACTTTTCGGGTAAGAGTGCGGGTAAGAATAAGGTTTTCAACAAGCTCACGATCTTTTTTAGGATCAAGATTCCGGACAGAACTTACGACTTGCTGGACATACTCTACAGCTCCATCAATATCCCCTTCGACAAGCACAAGTTTTAGCACCTTATTCAGAGTCTGCGAAGTAAGTTCACACCAGTCCCTGCGCACGGTTTCCATACCCTTGACCTTGATTTTGTCCTCCCAGCCTGAATTTTTGGGCTCAAAAAGCCAGAGTGCATAGCGTTTTTTGGCAATAAGCAAGGCGCGTTTTGCAATTGACTCAAATTCAAGCTCCATAGGATCGGGCAGAGAGGCTGAAACCAGCTCAGCAAGGCGATTTCCTACAAGGCTTACCTCCTCAAGAGAAAGGGGCTTTTCGGCCTTGCAATGGACAAAAACACTGTCCGTATCGCCATAAGCCACCGAAAGTTCGACTAGATGGGCTTCTGAACCTGGAGCCTCAATTTCCTGAAGCAAAAAAGCTTTTCCATCTCTGAGAACAACTTTTCCAATGGTATCATTAATCAAAGTCTGCGTATTTAGAATGTTGCTTCGGCCGAAACTTGTTACGGCATTGGCAAGGGTCAAACTATAGAGTCTTGCGCGAGCGTAGCCTGAATAACCATAAAAACTGTTAAGAAGAATTTTGAGGGCAAGCTGAGTTGCATCAAGGACCCTGTATTCATTTTCGTCCGCGGCTTTTTTCATCAGGACCTTAGTCTCCCCTCTTCGATTCAAGAGGTCTTCGAGAATGGAAGGAACTATGCCCTTTGAAATCTTAGCAGGCACAAATTCCCCTCCCGAAGGAGGTTTGATGGTTTCAACCTCAGGGCTGTCCCCAAGTACGACCGTAGTATAACAAAGGTTATGTGCCATCATGATGGTTGGATAAAGGGACTTGTAGTCCAAAATCAAAACTTCCTCAAGCAAACCTTTAGTGGGCTCAAGTACCTCTCCCCCTTTTAATTCAGAACTCTGTTGATACCGTTTTTTTGAAAGCTCATCATCGGGTTTTGGAGGAATGACCCGGTCCCGAAGTCCAAATTCCCTGAGCATGAGCTGCTCAACCATGGAAGTCTGGCCTCCGTCGACTACTTCCTGAGGAAGAGTCCCGCTTACCCGAGCAAGCGCGACGTATTTATCAAGGAGCTTCAGCTTAAGAACGAGTTCTAAGGCAAGTTCGGAATCCCGTCTTGCATAATCAATGAATTTATGCAGTTTGGCGCCGGAATCCAGCCAGTGTTCTTCCATTTCCCCAGGAAGCACATCAAGCTT
>JAQUFK010000137.1 GCA_028684695.1 Methanosarcinaceae archaeon
GATTCCTTCATAAATAATAGGTTTACCTTTTAATTTTCCTTCTTTAAATTTAGTACTTGTGTGCTTTAAAATCCCTTCCAGGACAGGGTCCGTTAAGTTGAGGCCTTTAAAGTCTTCATATCCTTCTTCAAGTTCGTTTAAGACTCTGATGCTCTGGAAGTTGTGCTTGAAGTGGAGCTCCATTTTTGAAATGTCAAATTCATACTTATCCTGGAGCTTCTTTTTTATCCCCTCATCAGTTCCACTTAAGAAATCGTTTAGGACCTTTTCTCCCGTGTGCCCGAAAGGGGTGTGTCCGAGGTCGTGCCCGAGAGCTATGGCTTCCGCAAGATCCTCATTTGCATGCACCTGGCGAGAAATGCTTCTTGCGATCTGGGAGACTTCAAGGGTGTGGGTAAGCCTTGTCCTGATGTGTTCATTCATTTCCCCTGTAAAACAGACCTGGGTTTTGTGAATGAGTCTTCGGAATGCTTTGGAATAGAGGATTCTATCCTTGTCTCTTTGAAATGCGGTCCTGGTAGCTATTGCATACTCTTTTTCACTTTCTTCTTTTTTGTCTGAGTGCTTTCTCCACACATGAGGGCCTTCATCTGGTGTTGCAAGCGGGTCAAGTTCGTAGTTCTTTCCGTAGGCTACGGCTTTTCTGTCTTTCAAAAAAAACATCCTTAAAATTATGTAAAATTTAGAGGATCTCAAACATATAAATATATTTCCAACTACTAATATATTTAGACACTAGAAACTTATCAAAAACTTACCCTTTTTCAAATATATTCTATGACTTGGAGCAAAACCAGAAGTTTATAACTATCTTTATACCCTTCTCCCTAACCCAAGGTCTTATATTAGGTGAAATTATAAAAAATAAAGGTATTCGATCTTGGGGATGTGGGGAAAGCTGAGTGTACCATGACCTGGATATAAATTCGGTTTTTGAGGCTCTAAAGACCTCTGAGGCGGGTCTGAGTTCGGAAGAGGCTGAAAAAAGGCTGCTTGAATATGGGAGAAACGAACTTAAAGAAGAAGGCAAAATCTCTCCTCTAAAACTTTTCCTTTCACAATTCAAAAGCCTGCTGATTCTGATTCTTATAGCGGCAGCGCTCGTTTCGGCCGGCCTTGGAGAACTTGTGGATTCAATCGTTATCATGTTCACGGTTTTTCTGGCCGGAATTCTCGGTTTTGTGCAGGAATATCGAGCCGAAAAGGCAATTGAGCTCTTAAAATCGCTAAGCTCTCCTGAAGCTCTGGTCATAAGAGCAGGAATCGAAAAAGAAATTCCTTCAGGAGAACTTGTTCCCGGAGACCTTCTCCTCCTTGAAGCTGGGGATCGGATTCCTGCAGATGGCAGGCTCATCGAAGCCATAAACCTAAGAGCAGATGAATCCGCTCTTACCGGAGAATCCATGCCAGTTGAAAAAAACACTGGAATCCTTCCCCAGGAAACCGAAGCTGCAGATCGGCTGAATCTGGTTTATTCCGGAACAGTAGTAAGTTATGGCCGAGGGCGGGCTGTAGTTACAGCAACCGGTATGCAAAGCAGTTTTGGAACTCTGGCCGGCTTGCTCGGAAAAATCGAGCGCGAAAAAACCCCTCTTCAGGCAAGCCTTGACCAATTTGGAAGGATAATCGGAGCTGCAACTCTTGTGGTTGTGGGCTTTGTAGTAGGCTTGGGCATCTTAAGAGGTTTTACCTTTTTTGATATGTTCCTTTGGGGAGTGGCTCTTGCAGTAGCTGCAATTCCAGAAGCCCTTCCCGCAGTCGTAACTGTAGGGTTGGGGCTTGGGGTGCGAAGGATGGTCAAACGAAACGCTCTTGTGCGCAGACTGCCCTCTGTCGAGACGCTAGGTGCCACAAACGTTATCTGCTCTGACAAAACCGGCACTCTGACCCAAAACAAGATGACGGTTGAGCAAATTTATGTTGACGGAGAGTTGCTGGAGGTTAAGGGAGAAGGCTATATTCCGGAAGGAATCTTTTTGAAAAACCCAGAGCAGCAGCCTATATCCCCAAATGAGCCTTCCCTCAGACAACTTCTTATAACCGGCGCCCTCTGCAATGATGCAAAGCTAATCCCAGAAAAAGAAGGAAACTGGAATATCAGGGGGGATCCAACCGAAGCTGCTCTTGTAGTTGCGGCTGCAAAAGGGGGTTTTCAGAAACGCGAACTTGAAGCTTCTTTTCAAAGAGTTGGAGAAATTCCCTTTTCTTCAGAACGCAAACGCATGACCACACTTAACCTTTTACCAGAGGGAATCGTTGCCCATTCAAAAGGAGCTCCTGAAGAAATCCTAGCTTCCTGTACGAAAATATTACTAAATGGAAGCCCAAAGCCGTTGACTGCTGCTCTAAAAGAAGAAATCTTGGCCTCAGTTAGGGCTATGGCAGGCCAAACCCTTAGAGTAATGGCTTTTTCTTATCGACCTCTGGAAAGTGAAAAGAATGAGGGCATAGCATCCTTAAAAACTTCCGATGCTCGCGCAGATATCGGGGACCTTGAAGCTAAAAAGGCAGAAGAAGATATGATTTTTTTAGGGCTTATGGGGATGCGGGATCCTCCTCGTAAGGAAGTGCTCAAAGCAATCCAAACCTGCAAGGAAGCAGGCATTAGGCCCGTAATGATTACGGGAGATCACAAGACTACAGCCCTTGCGGTTGCTGAGGAACTTAAAATATTCAAGGAAGGAGACCTCGTACTGACTGGAAAAGAACTAGAGGATATGAAAGCCTCTGAGTTTGAGGCAGTGGTAGAGAGGGTCTCAGTCTATGCCCGGGTCTATCCTACAAGCAAATTGAGAGTTGTTGAAGCCCTGAAAAAAAAAGGGTATATTGTGGCTATGACTGGAGACGGGGTAAACGATGCTCCGGCTTTAAAAGCAGCTGACATGGGAATTGCCATGGGGATTACGGGAACGGACGTGAGCAAAGAAGCTTCAAGTATGATCCTAACTGATGACAATTTCGCCTCTATAGTGGCTGCAGTTGAGGAGGGGCGAAACATATTTAAAAACATCAGAAACTTTATCGTCTACGGGCTCACCTGTCATATAGGAGAAGTCTTGATCGTCCTTGCAGCTGTGCTCTACTGGCAGCTTCTTCCCCTTATTGCGGTGCAAATTCTCTGGATCAACCTAATTACGGATGGATTGCCCCCCATGGCCCTTTCGGTTGAACCCCCAGATCGGGGCCTGATGCGTCAGAAGCCCAGAAACGTTAAGGAAGGACTTATTACCCGGCGAGAAATTTCAGCTGGACTTGCCATAGGAGGACTTATTGCAGTCCAGGCTCTTTTGGTTCTGGTTTGGGCCCTTGAGAATGGTTTTTCTCAGGCAAAACTTCAGACGCTTATTTTTACCCTTGTTGTGCTTTCCGAGATGTTTAACGCCTTTAATTGGCGCTCGGACAGGTACTCAATCTTTGCCCTGGGACTCTTTTCAAATAAGCCTTTGCTCTATGCTGTCGGAACTACGCTTCTGCTTCAGCTCCTTGTAATTTATGTTCCTCTCCTGCAAACGGCCTTTCGAACTGTGCCCCTTTCCCTTTCGGACTGGGGAGTGATTCTGCCCCTTGCTTTTAGCACTTTTATTGCCGTGGAGCTTGTAAAATTTATAGAGATCAGAAGATATAAGTGAACTTAGAAGTGAACTTAGAAAGAAAACTGGCTAAAGCTATAACCTGAATTAAGTTATGGACAGTATATAAAAAAAACTAGAGGGTTTTTTAAAAAAAGAATTTAATGAAGCTCGGATTCAGAGACTCATTACTATTTTTTCTACCTTTTCTCCTGTGTCGGTCAGGACAAATTTTCCTTCCTGCTCTGAGATCAGCTCTTTTTCTTGAAGTTCCCCTAAGGTTTTTTCCATTGAAGGAGATGCGATATGGAGGATTTTTGCGATACGTTTGCCCTCCATTTCCCCTTTTGAAGCAAGCAGAGCCAAAACTTTCTGTCTCAAGTTATTTCCGTTTACGAAACCTATCAGTTCGTTCACAATAATACCTCCGATTTTTAACCTATCCGTGAAATCTTGCAATTCTTAACCTTATGGGAAAAGCAAGGAATTTGAGCTCTCTTTTAAGCAGATTTCTATTCAGGAAGCAAGCTCTTTAAAAGCCCTTTGGCTTTTTCTTTTTCAGTTATCCAGGAAAAACTCACAAATATTAAGTTTGAGAGTTTGAATAAAGGCTTTATTTAAATATTGAAGTCTGAGGCTATCAAAGTTTCGATCCTAAACCTAAACATTACTGCAAAATTAAAAAGCCTAGTCTTGAAGCCTGGCTTCCTTCAGCTAAAACTTTAGGGGATTCGGCTTTGGATTTATGAATAAATCCTTTAATATATTCCAGCAGTATACTTATATATAATTATAATTATTTTTCCAACAATATCAGTACTCAAGCAAAGGTACAAGCTAAAATCAATTCCAATGGAAGAGCAAAAAACCCCTGTAGGCTCGGAGAGGCTACTCTTTAGGGGATGAAGCCGGAAGCCGAGTTGGGTTTAACCAAGCGGAAGTTTACAAACCTTTATGTGGAAGTTCCCCCTTGTACCTAAATAATGTTGATATGTGAGCCAAAAATTTGATCTCGGAGTTAGCTTGAGTTTAGCGCTTGGATTTATGGACTCTATGGATGTTTACTATATATTTATTGGATATTTTTGTATGTGTCGAATTCGGCGCTAAAATGGCTGTAAAAATGTCCGAAATCACCATTAGGCTTTAATATCTTCATCGATAAGTACTTTATATCTACTCAGTAATTTTTAGAAGTATTTTTCATATAAACGATTACAAATTTGGAGGACATACCAACAAATGAGCAGCGGAATGTGCCCGGTCTGCGGGCTTCCTAAAGAACTTTGCATATGCGAAGAAGTAGCTAAGGAACAACAGCGGATCACAGTGAAAGTAAATAGGCGAAGATATGGCAAAGAAGTAACAGTTGTAGAGGGTTTTGATGCCAGTGAAATCGACCTTCATGAACTGTCAACTTATCTGAAGTCTAAGTTTGCGTGCGGAGGTACCGTAAAAGGAAACACTGTAGAACTTCAGGGAAATCACTTGGCCCGCATGAAAGAAGTACTTATGGAAAAAGGTTTTACGGCTGAGCAGATTAAGAATTAAGTTCGCATTGAAGGTTCAATTTGTTCATTCGATTTGTTCTTTGAGGTGGCCCCTTGCCATCTCTTTCTTGTGGTAAAGACAGTTTTTTGGCATTGCATACGCTTTTATCAGTTTTTGCATGTCAAGCTGCCTTTCATGAGGCATATTATGAATGTTTTATACCATAATATGGGCTTTTTATAGATAAATTTTATAAATATGTGTAGAAAAGGCTTAAGAATAGATTATATCGAGAAAATCCCAACCTGAGCAACCTGAAAGAAAAGTCAGTTTATAAGATCGCAGCAGAAAACCCATGAAATCTTCATTTCATAGGATGAATGCGTCAAGACTATAATTTTGCGTTTAGTATCGATATTTTGATATCATATTACTTCAATGTTTAAATAACTCCTTTGTGCTATCACACAAATTGAAAATTTGTTGGATTTCCAGTGAAACTGGAAAAGAACCAAGCCAAAGGGCTTTCCAACGGGCCGCCCCTGGGATAGGGGTCTTCGTAAAGTGGGTCCCACAATTCGTTGCCTTTCCCGTTAGGTATGGATTGTGATA
>JAQUFK010000138.1 GCA_028684695.1 Methanosarcinaceae archaeon
CCTGGGATAGGGGTCTTCGTAAAGTGGGTCCCACAATTCGTTGCCTTTCCCGTTAGGTATGGATTGTGATATCAGGTTCCCTCGGGAATCGGTCGGAGGAAGCTACGAAGTCTTTAGCTTCGTGGCAGTTCATTTTCTCATCTCTGTCTGATCGATAGAAGGAGCTTAAAATGGAATTACAGGATCCTATAAAAAAATTTTTTATGAAGGGTAGAGGCGTTCTTTTCGGATTTCCCCTTATCTTTCTTGGAGCCTGCCTCTTCAAGTATTACAAAATTCCAGGCGGAATTGCCGTCCTCTTAGGTATTATCTTTCTAGCAGCAAGTGATTATTTTATAGAAACCGAGGAAGGGCTTGATGGGTAATTTTTTAATTGGGGAATAGTTTAAGCATTTGAGAAAGAGAACTACCCTTGAGTTAAAACTTCAGGGGTTTTACGCTGCGTTTGATAAAAATCAAAAAAAATAAAATGTTTTTCCCAGCAAGAAAAACCCGACTATGGTAACTCCAAGTATCAGAATTTCCATCTGGAAGGTTGCATAAAGTATAACGAAAATTATTCCGATAGTGACTGCGAAAACCAAGAGATCAACTGAATCACTCAGGAAAACACCACCTTATTCCTTAATAAGTAAAACAATAAACACATAAAAAAAATCCAGTGGTGATCCCGCACTCTTAGCCCTTATTATGGATTAGAGAGTCAAGATAAATAAAGGTTTTGACATTCCCAAAATATTAAATAAAATTTCAAATTATATTCTTGAGAATATATTACTTCATTTAAAAAAGGAAAATTTAAAAAAAGGAATTAGGCAGAGGAAAGGGTTACAATTGCCTCTGCCAAATCTCCATTTGAGGCTTTAAGGGCTTTTCGGGCAGCTTCTTCAGAAGCTCCAGCCTGTTCCATTACAAGCTGAACATCCTCTTCAGGAATTTCCAGTTCTTTTGGAACTTCCTTTGCATTCCCTACGATCTGGTAAGTATCGGAGCCTTGAGCCCTCATGATTGTGACATTTGCATTTTCAATAATTATATTGGAATCGGCGGTTTTTATCACGACTTCTTCGACATCCTTAACTTCCTTGATGTCAATTCCCATCTGTTTCATCATCTTTTTCATTTTAGCCGGGTTCATTCCCCGACCTCCAATCCCGCCTAAGCCTGGAAGCATAAAATCCCACCTCCTCTTTTTAATCTTTTTTCATTTTTCCAAATTGTAAACAGGATTAATGGCAGCTGCCACAGGTTCCACAGCCCCCAGCATTGGGATTGCGAATCAGAAATCCTTTCCCGTTTTCATCCTCTATATAATCAATTTTGCCCTCAGAGAGTCCTTCTTCAATATCCTTTGTCATCACAAGTTTTATGCCGTTGCTCTCTATTTTTATATCATCTTCCCTTTCCTCTTCGTCAAGGGCAAGCCCGTACTGAATTCCACTGCAGGCTACTCCTGCAACATAAATTCTAAGAGAAAGCTCTTTTTCTTCGCTTTTGAGTATACTTTTTAGTTCTGCGGCAGCTTTGTCTGTTACTTCTATCATTTTATACCCTCGCTTTTTTTGGATCAACTCTCAATTTAAAAATTAAAAGCTTTATTTGGATTTAATATAATTTAAGGTTTTAATAGGAACCAAGGCTTTTAATGTCATTTAAAGGTTTCAATATTGAAGAATAAGGGCTTTGCTATTTCAGCCTCATTTTCAATGCTGAATTACAATGTTAACTTTCAAACATCGATATAGTCTTGCACTTCATATCTTATAACGCTTGTGAAGAACTTATGCCAATTTTCCAACTCTGGCAGGGGAGTTACTATTATATCCTCGATATTATATATTAATTACCCATAAAAATGTTCCAAGAAAAAACCCTTTCTTTAACTCTTTTTTGCTCTTGCCAGAAAATGAAAAGGGTTTGGAGAATTTAGGTTTTGGGAAATTCAAAGAAATTCAGCGTCTTCATCTACAGGTTCTTCTAAGATATGGGCAGTGCAGGCATTAAGCTCAAGAGAATTGCGCTTGCCTTTAATTTCCCAGATCGGAACATACACAAGCTCCATTTGCAATTCAATATCTTCGGGTTTTGGTTTTATGCACTTTTGTTCATAAATGATTGCTTGCCCCTTGGTATTGTTAAAGCGCATCTCTCGGGTATACTCTTCGATTATCGAATCCATTAGGTTTTTCCTTGCCTCATTTTTCTCAAGCATAGGGCTTTTTACCTCATATTCGACAGGAGGGACTCGAATTGGAATTTCCATTTCTCCAATATCCAGCTCTTCCTTTCGCTTATTCAAAGCATTAAGATAGCCTTTTCCATCTCCTACAATGCTTAGGATCTTAGCCCGAATCCGCCTTTCAGTCTCAACACTATAGCTGTACTTCCAGAAAGGCACAAATTTCAGAACAGCAGTCCTTGGTCTACTCAGATGGCCTTTTGCAAGTTTAAAAGCTTGTTCTTTTGAAACCCTCGGTTCAATTGATTTTATATTCAAAATATCATAAGCTTCTCTGGAAAGCTTTTCTCCATTTTCCTGTATTTCTGCTTCCCTTTCATTCCTAAACTCCCCAAAGCTTGCCAAGCTCTCCCTAACCTTGCCTTCTTCTGGAGCGGCTTTCAGCTCAAAACTTTCAGTTTTGGATTCTCTTTCTTCAAGGGTTGCAAGCCCAAGTTCAAAATCAGCCTTTTCCAGAGGAAGTTCAGGTGCTTGAGAAAGTTCAGAGGTTTGAGGAAGTTCAGGACTCGGAAATATTCCGGCTTTCTTTTCCATATTTTGCAGAAGGGCTCTACCTGCTTGGAGGGCAAGCTCATCCCGATCCCAGAGATTAACTCTAAGACTTTTTGCATATTCATTAAATTCTTGTGTGGCTTTTTGGCTTATTACATAAATTCCGGTATTTTCATCCGTTTTTTTAGAAAAGTTTTTTATTTCCTCATAATCTCCTTGCAGAGAACACATGACAAAGGCTTTATAGCCATTTTGTTCAATGAGGATTCCATTCGGTCCAGATTTTCTGACATTAAATTCCGAGGATTTGAAGATATATTCAAGGAGTTTTAGGAGGTCTGCTTTCATAATTCTCGTTCCTTATCTTCCACAGGACTAAAATACTTTATGTTTGAGCCTTTATATTTGAGCCCCAGCTTCCTATAAATCTTAAAAAATAGATTTTCAGGCTTTTTAATTAAGGATATCTTAGATCTGCGGATGTACAGGTATATAAGAAATCAAGCCCTAATCAGATAGATATGCGCTGGAATCGGCTAGGCCCAGAGGCCTTTTCCACTTATGGAAAGGGAATTGAAAAGGAGTGGCTTGTAGGCAATGGTTTGGGAGGATATGCCTCATCCTCGCTTATAGGCGCCAATTCAAGGACTTATCACGGCCTTTTAATAGCTGCCTTCGGCGAAACCTTAGGAAGGATCCTTCTTTTTTCCTCTCTTGATGAAGAAATTTCCCAAAATGAAACTCGCTTCCAGCTAGCAGCTCACAGGTATCCGGAAACGATTCACCCCCAAGGTTTTAAATATCTTGAAAAATTTTGCGCTCTTCCTTTTCCGGTTTGGAGCTTTCAGGCAGGACCTTTTACGCTCAAAAAAGAGCTTTTCATGATTCAGGGCCAGAATACAACAATATTACTTTATGAGATTAGATACAGAGAGTGTAAAACTACAAAAGAGAAAGGGGATTTTACTTCATCAGATTCTTTTATAAAGCTTTTTCCTCTCCTAAATGCCCGGAGTTTTCATGGGACAACCCGCTCGCATGAGATTGATTTTACCCAAGAAGCTCTGAAAAACGGAGTAAAACTGAAAAGTTCCAATGGTTTTTCTTTCATGCTCTTTTCAAACCTTGATTTTCAGCCTGATCCCAAATGGTACTATAACTTTGAATATGATATGGAACGGAAAAGAGGGCTTTCTTTTCAGGAAGACAACTATAACCCAGGCTTTTTTGAAACCCAGATACCCAAAGGAGTCACCCGTTTTTTCGTTGCAGCTTCTACAGAAGACCTCACTTCGCTTACCCTTGAAAAAGCCGAAGAACTTTACACAAGAGCGATTTACCGGAAAAATCTTCTGGCCTTCAATTCAAAGCTTTCCGATCCCTTTGCTCTTTCTCTTCTCCGAGCCGCAGACTCTTTTATTGTCCGAAAGCCGACAATCGAGAGAAAAACCGTGATTGCAGGCTACCCCTGGTTTTCTGACTGGGGCCGGGATGCCCTGCTCGCTCTGCCGGGACTTTGCCTTGTTCCAAGACGTTTTGAAGACGCAAAAGCAATCCTTGCAAGCTTTGCCGCGTACAGGAAAAACGGACTTATCCCAAATCGTTTCTTGGATTCCAATCTGGAGCCAGACTACAATACCGTAGACGCCTCGCTCTGGTTTATCCACGCCCTTTCCCGTTATTATGCTTATACAAAAGATGTGGAATTTCTAAAAACTCTCTGGAAAAGCCTGGAAGCAATCCTTGAAAATTATTACAAAGGCACAGAATTTGGAATAAAAATGGATTCTGACGGTTTAATCCAACAGGGCCCGCAACTGACCTGGATGGATGCAAAAATCGGAGACTTTGCGCTAACCCCGCGAACCGGCAAGGCCTGTGAGATCAATGCTCTCTGGTACAACGCTTTAAAGAGTGCTTCGACTCTTGGAAAACTGCTTGGAAAGGATACTTCACTTTTTGATACCCTTGCCAAAAAAGCGGCTGAAAACTTCAAAGCCCTTTTCTGGAATCCAGAAGAAAATTGTCTTTTCGATTGCGTCTTCAGGAATGAAAAAGGAAGGCTTATAAAAGATTCCGCAATCCGTCCAAACCAGATTCTCGCAGTCTCTCTTCCATATACCCTGCTTTCTCCTGAAAAAGAAAAAGCCATCGTAGCCAGAGTAGAGCAGGCTCTTCTTACTCCTTTTGGGCTCCGAACTTTATCCAAAGAGCATCCTGAATACAAAGGCCACTACCGAGGAGGGCCTGAAGAAAGAGATTTAGCTTACCACAATGGCACCGTCTGGCCTTGGCTGCTCGGGCCCTTTGTCACTGCTTATATAAAAGTTAACGGTTATTCGAAAAGAAGCCGAGAGGATATGCGAGCCCTACTTTCAGGCTTTGAAAGCCATTTAGACGATGCCGGAATGGGCAGCGTTTCCGAGCTTTTTGATGGAGACTATCCCTATGCTCCGGGAGGCTGCATTGCCCAGGCCTGGAGTGTTGCAGAAATTTTGCGGGCTTATGTAGAAGAGATTCTGGGGCTTAAACCCTAATTTTTCTTCAGGGAATTTGCCTCTGCCTATCATATATCGCAATTTTTAATTTCCCAGCTCTGCCCCTTATTTTTTATACTAAAGCTTTAATCTACTAAAGCACATGATTGATTTTGAGAACCTTAAATATGAAAAGGGCCTCATTCAGGCCATAGTCCAAGATTATCTAAGCAAGGAAGTGCTTATGTGCGCCTATATGGATCGTAAAGCCCTTGAAAAAACCATGGAAACAGGTTTTGCTCATTTCTGGAGCAGGAGCCGGGAAAAACTCTGGAAAAAAGGTGAAAGTTCGGGCCATGTCCAGAAAGTAAAGGAGATCCGAATCGACTGTGACTTAGATTCGGTATTGCTACTTGTAGAACAGATTGGGGGAGCCTGTCACATGGGCTATAGATCC
>JAQUFK010000139.1 GCA_028684695.1 Methanosarcinaceae archaeon
TTTTCGCTTCCAGACAACTCTTGATGCTTTTTTCGGATGAGTAATTCTAGGGCGCAGCGTAAAACCCCTGAGGTTTTAGCTCAGGGGCAGTTCACTCTTGTCTTTACTAGATTATTCAAAAATTTCAGGTACAATCCGCCGTGCAACTTCTTCGTAGGCTTTTAAAAGGTCGCCTTTATCGAACCTGAAAACATCCTTATCCAGAGATTCGCCGGTTTTTTTGTCCCAGAAACGACAGGTATCACAGGAAATTTCGTCTGCGAGAAGGATTTCTCCTCCCTGTCTTCCAAATTCCAGCTTAAAATCAGGAAGCTTAATTTCCCGTTCATCCAGGTAAGGAACAAGCAGTTCGTTGATCCGGAGGGCAAGTTTTCGGATAGTCTCAAGTTCTTTGCGAGTGGCAATTCCAAGTGCTACAGCGATATCATCATTGAGCATTGGATCTCCAAATTCGTCACTCTTGTAATCAAAAGAAATTATGGGACATTCGAAAACAGTACCCTCTTTTACGGGGTATTTTCTAGTGATAGAACCTGCGGCAATATTTCTTACAATGACTTCGAGCTTTACGATCTCAACCTTTTTTACCAGCATCTCTATATCGGAGAGCATTTTTATATAATGGGTCTTGACCCCGTTTGCTTCAAGCATTTCGAAGATCTTTTTTGAAATCTGGGCGTTGTAGAAACCTTTTTTCTCGGCTTCCGCTTTTTTCTCCCCATTAAAAGCAGTCAGGCTGTTTCTAAACTCGGCGATAAAGACTTCCGGGTCTTCAGTTGAATAGATGGTTTTTGCTTTTCCGGAATAAAGCTGTTCTTTTTTCATAAAAATCCTCTCAGAAATATATAGATCAATGAGTACAAGCTGGTTATTTTTATATCTTCCTTAATTCAACGTAATAATTCAACGTAATAATTGTAATTTCATATTATTACACTTGGACGGATAACCAGCTAATTTTTCCCAGCTAATTTCTCAAGCTTGGACTGAAATATTTGAGGATAACATAAAGGCTCCTCGGGAAAGGCTTTGGTCTTTCCGATAAAGTAGGTTGTAATGTTTTTCTTATAAATAAATGTATAGTTTAAGAGGGTTTTCCGCCTGAGGCCTCGCTTTTCGATCACGTAACTTATATTATGGAAGAAAATAAACTAATAGGTTCAATGCTCTTAAGTCAGTCTTTGCTAGCTTGCGTCAGGAAACTGGTTTTTGAGGCGCTTAATTTATAAGGGTCTACTGAGCACAACTTGGCCTTTAAGAGGCTTGCAACTCTTTAAGCGGAACTTCAGAGAGGAATCCAAGATACACATAGGTAAAAACATGGTCGGCACCATACTTGATATAGTGGAACTGTTGCTTAGCGCGGAGATATACAACAGGTATCCGGAACTGGACGTTAATGATCTCCCTACAAATATCCGAAAAAATTACTGGAGTACTAAGGATAGGACAGTCCGCAGGCCAATGCTTGTTTCATTTCCGAGAATTGAAAAGCTTTATGAAATTCGGGATGTGGAAAAGGCCGTAAAAAATTTGCCTTTTGTAAAGGCTGATAGATCCACTGCCGAAATCCGACTCAGCGCTTTTGAGCTCGGAGCGGAATGGTTTGAAAAACAGGAAAAAGGCGCGGAAAAAATCGAAAGCAATCCCGTGCTTGCGTATTATTTCGGAAAAATCAAAAAACGAGAAGCTGCAAGTTATGAGGAGGCGAAGGCTAGAACTCGGCCAAAAGAAGTTGATAGAGAATGGGTCGAGTCCCTTATTGCCGAAATAGAAAAGGAAGAAAAAGGCCAGGATATGCTCAAACTCGTCTCGATTCTTGCCCCCGAAGACGTGAAGCAGAAAGTAAAAGACCTTGTCTTGACCCCGGAGCAAGAAAACGAGGTCGAAAAAATCATGAAAGCCATCCAGCACAGAGAATACCTCAAGGAAATCGGGCTACATGATATCGGAAAACTGCTTTTTGTAGGCCCTCCTGGCACAGGCAAAACCTCAGTTGCTAGGGCTCTTTCTGAGCAGCTTTCCATTCCTTTTGTGGAAGTTAAGCTTTCCATGATCACGGATCAGTATCTTGGAGAAACCGCCAAAAACATTGACCGAGTTTTCCTGTTAGCCAAAAAATTGAATCCCTGTATCCTTTTCATTGACGAGCTTGACTTTGTGGCAAAAGCTCGAACTTCAGATGAAAATGCCGCAATTAAACGGGCGGTTAATACTCTTTTAAAGGCAATTGACGAAATCAGTCTCGTAGAAGACGGAGTGCTCTTAATTGCGGCCACGAATCATCCTAGGATGCTGGATAGTGCAGCTTGGAGACGCTTTGACGAGATCGTGCATTTTCCACTTCCGGATGTAGGAATGCGCAAATCCATTTTGGATCTTGTAACAAAGAGCATCGAAGGGGAGCTTGACACCAAAGAAATTGCAGAAATGACCGAAGGATATGCAGGCTCGGATCTGCGTATGGTCATAAGGGAAGCGGTTTTGAGTGCTCTTCTAGAGGAACGCAAAGTCCTAACCCAGACCGATCTTCTAAAAGCTGTTCAAGCCTTTGATGAAAGAGCTGAATTTCGGACCGAAGATTACGGAAATGGGAGTTCGGATTAAAAATGAAAATCACGCTACTTGGGACCGGAGATGCCACGGGAACCCCGAAAATTGGCTGTACTTGTCCTACTTGTAAGGCGGCTCGCAAAGGAGGCAAAAGCCGAAGGCTCCGGTTTTCCATACTTGTAGAATCTGAGGAAGGCTGCGTTCTTATTGATACGAGCCCGGACCTGCGTGAACAACTTCTTTAGCAAAATATTAAAAAAATTGATGCTGTAATCTGGACCCATGGACACTATGACCATTATGGAGGGTTCGGGGAATTTTACAGGGTTCAGAAGAAGCTTGAGATCTATGGGGTCCAGGAGACTCTGGATTATATCCACCAGTTTTTCTATTTTTTAAAACCCCGCCTTCATCCTGTAAAACTCTATGAAACATTTAAACTTATCGGGCTTGAGTTTACCCTCTTTAAGGTAAAGCATCCTCCAGTAGCTGTTCCAGTCGGAGTTTTAATCCGGGCTGGGGAGAAAAAAGTGGTAATAAGTGGAGATACTTCAAAAGAAATTCCCGAAGAAAGTCTTCAACTTATGCAAGCTCCTGATCTTCTGATTGCAGATGCAATTGCTCCTCCTCATATTCATGTGCTAAAGCATATGAGTTCAGAAGAGGCCCTTGAGCTTTCAGAAGAACTCGAGGCAAAGGAAACGGTATTGGTTCATCTAAGTCATTTATATCGCCCACACGAAGTTGAATCCCTTTTCCTTCCCTTAGGGTATGACGGACAGACTTTTGAATTTTAAAAGGTACTTTTTTCCCTTTTCTTCTCTCCTTTTAGCTATCCCTTATTTTGTTTTCTGTAAGCCTCTATATAGAGGCGCTTCCAAGTTCACATTATGAACCCAGAAAGGCTCAGGCTCCTGCATTCCGGAATTGAAAAAAAAGGACCTTTTGTGTACTGGATGAGCCGGGATCAGCGCATGGAAGATAATTGGGCTCTGCTCTTTTCCCAAGCTCTGGCTCGAGAAAAGGAGGTACCTTTGCTTGTGCTCTTCTGTCTTGTTGAAAATTTTTTAGGAGCTGGGCAAAGACAGTACGAGTTTATGTTAAAAGGCCTAAAAGAGCTTAAAAAGAGTCTAAGCTCCAAAAATATTCCTTTCTTTTTGCTGCAGGGAGAGCCTGAAAAAGTACTTCCCACTTTTGTTAAAAAATATAAAGTCTCCGCCCTCCTCACAGATTTTTCGCCTCTTCGCCTCAAAAAAACCTGGGTGAATACAGTCGCTTCAAAAATCAAAATCCCTTTTTATGAGGTCGATGCCCATAATCTCGTCCCCTGCTGGCTGGCTTCTTCAAAACAAGAATACGCAGCTCGGACTTTTAGGCCTAAGCTTAATGCCTTTTTGCCCCTTTTTTTAGAAGAATTCCCAAAACTAGAAAAGCAGTCTATAGAAATGGAATTTCCGGAAAAACGCGAGCCTAAAGATTTAGAGTTTTTGCTCCCTTCAAAAAGCAAAGCCTTGACTTTTTTTGGAGATGCTTTTTTTGAAGCTTGGCATTTTAGGCCCGGAGAAAAGGCTGCTTTAAAAGGGCTAAATACTTTTTTGCAAACACGTCTTAATTCCTATAAGCTTAGCAGCCGAGATCCAAATAAAGCCGGGCTTTCGGATCTATCTCCTTATCTTCATTTCGGACAAATTTCAGCCCAGCGGGTGGCGCTTGAAGTTGAAAAAACGAAGGCTGATCCGGAATCAAAGGCAGCTTTTCTTGAAGAGCTTCTTGTACGGCGGGAATTAGCGGATAATTTTTGCTATTATTCCCAAGCCTACGATACCTTTAGCGCCTTTCCAGCTTGGGCAAAGCAGAGTCTCAAAGCTCATCAAAAAGACCCAAGACCTTATCTTTATACCCTTGAAGAGTTCGAAGCCGCAAAAACTCATGATCCTCTCTGGAACGCAAGCCAGCTTGAGCTGCTCCAAAAAGGAAAAATGCATAGCTATATGCGAATGTACTGGGCTAAGAAAATTCTTGAATGGAGTGCCTCTCCGGAACAGGCTTTGGAAATCGCAATCTGTTTAAACGATCGCTATGAACTTGATGGCCGGGATCCAAATGCTTATACGGGAATAGCCTGGAGCTTAGGAGGCTTGCACGACCGGGCTTGGAAAGAGCGAGAAATCTATGGAAAAATCCGGTATATGAGCTCGGAAGGCTGCAAACGAAAATTTGATGTAGAGGCTTATATTGCAAAATATTTGAATAAACCTTTTGCAAGCGTAGAGCCTTTTACCCCAAAAAGAAGGTAAAAAGCCTATTCTCCCCTGAGCTTTTTGGCTCAGAGGCATTTGGCTTTGCGCTTTTAGTGCAGGAAGTGTCTCATTCCAGTAAAAACCAATGAAACTCCAAGCCTGTTTGCAGTTGCTATGACCTCGTTGTCCCGGATTGACCCTCCAGGAGAGACAATATAGCGGATATTGTTTTTTGCGGCATGGATGATACTATCGTCAAAGGGGAAGAAAGCATCTGATGCCATTACACATTCGGACATGATCTGCTTGCAGTAGGCTTCAAAAGGAATTTCCGATTTTTCCCTTGCATAGATTTCTTTTAGATTTTCAAGGGCTTTTGTAGCGGAAAGCTTGCGGATTGAATCCACCCGATTGGGCTGTCCGGCTCCCATTCCAAGAACCATAAAGCAACCAGGCTCATATTCTCGGGCAAGGATTACGGAATTAGATTTTGTGGATTTGCAGGCCCTAAGGCAGAATTTTGCAAGGGAGACTTTTTCTTCAGGGAACGTACTTTCGGTTACGGATTCCCATTTCTCATAAAGCCCGATGTTTCTGGTCTGCTTGAGCATTCCGCCGATTACGTACTTATAAGTATAATCCGTCCCGAAACTTTCATTAATTTCAGGTAGTTTCAGAAGTCTCAGATTTTCACTTTTCTTTTTCAGAAATTCCAGAGCCTCAGCTGTAAAATCGGGAGCAAGGATGATTTCTACAAATTTTTTTTTCAGGAATTGAGCCGCTTCAAGGTCAAAAGTTTTATTTGTGCAGATGATGCTTCC
>JAQUFK010000140.1 GCA_028684695.1 Methanosarcinaceae archaeon
CAAAAGAGGCTGGAGGAAGCACTCTAGGGCTCTTGCCTGGAACGGATAAAGGTGAGGCAAATCCTTGGATTGACATTGCGGTTGTAACCGGGCTTGGGCATGCGCGAAACGTACTGCTTGCCCAGACATCGGAGGCTTTGATTGCGCTTGACGGAGAATACGGGACACTTTCGGAAATCGCCCTTGGCCTGAAACTTGGAAAACCTGTAGTGCAGCTTGAATCCAGATGGAAGATTGAAGGGGTAAAAGAGGCAAAAAATCCGGAAATGGCTGTGGAAATGGCTTTTAGTTTGATAAAAGCCAATCCAAAAACTTATATTCAAAAAAGGAAGAACGAATAAACAGCTTCTTAACGAAGGAAGTTTGGGATAATTAAGGACAATTGTGGACAATTAAAGAAAACTAGGGATAATTAAGGATAAAGCAGGATAAACAGAAAAGGCATTTTACAGCCCTTTCTTTAAAAAGATCTTTGTTGGAGTTTTAAATGCATCTCATCGTAACCGAAAAGAACATAGCAGCTAGGCGTATAGCTGCTATCCTTGCACCGAAAAAGCCAAAAAAAGTCCGTATAAGCGGGGTGGACAGCTACCAGTATGAAACCGCCCAAAAAGAAAAAACAGTGGTCATTGGGCTTTCAGGCCACATTGTGGGCATTGACTTTCCCAAAGAGTATAACAATTGGCAAAAAGTCGAGGCAAGGACTCTTATTGATGCCGAAATCGTAACAACTCCAATTAATCGAAAAATCGTCACTGCTCTGAAAAAACTTGGGAAAAGTGCAGAGCGGGTCACAATTGCTACGGACTACGATAGGGAAGGAGAACTGATAGGCGTCGAAGCTTTAGATATTATAAAAGCGGCAAACCCTAATCTTGTTTTTGATAGAGCCCACTACAGTGCAATCACCCCAAAAGCCATAGAAAAAGCCTTTACAGAGCTGGCAAAAGTTGATTTCAATCTGGCTGATGCGGGGCATTCCAGGCAGGTTATTGACCTAGTTTGGGGAGCAGCTCTTACCCGTTATATTTCCCTTGCTGCAGGAAGACTTGGAAAGATGTTTCTTTCAGTCGGAAGAGTTCAGTCTCCGACCCTTTCCCTAATCGTTGAGCGAGAAAAGGAACGAGAAGCTTTTATTCCAACTCCTTACCGGGAAATTCAGCTCGAGCTTCAAGGAGAGGATGGAAAAAGTTTTGAAGCTCGGCACTCGACTCGCAGGTTCCTGGATTTAGAAGCAGCCCGGAAAGTGTTTGAAAAACTTGGAAGCTTTGCAAAGCTTAAAAGCCTTGAAAAAGGCAGAAGAACCGAAAACCCTCCGACTCCTTTTAATACCACAGGCTTTATTAACGCAGCAGGCTCAATCGGATTTTCTCCCTCAAACGCCATGCGCATAGCCGAGACCCTCTATACAAACGGGTATATTTCATACCCTAGAACTGATAATACTGTTTATCCCGAAAGTCTGGATCTAAGAGCTCAGCTTGAGCTTTTCAAAACAGGGAGATTTAAACAGGAAGCGGAATCTCTTCTCAAAAAAAGCGAACTCATTCCCACCCGCGGCAAAAAAGAAACAACAGATCATCCTCCAATTTATCCCGCCTCCTTGGCAAACCCTGAAGAATTAAAAGAAGACGAGTGGAAGGTTTATGAACTTGTTGTAAGGCGTTTTTTTGCAACTTTTGCAGCAGCCAGCGAATGGGAAACCCTGCGCTTAAAGCTTGAACTTTCCGGAGAAGAATTCCGAGCAAACGGGGCCAGACTAATCAAAGCTGGTTGGAGATGGTATTATCCGTATAACGCGCCAGACGACCGACTACTTCCGGAACTCAAAGAAGGCGACGTCCTCAAAGTTACGCATAAAGAACTTCTGGATAAGGAGACCCAGCCTCCAGGGCGCTACGGACAAACCCGGCTTATTAATATGATGGAAGAGCTGGGGCTGGGGACAAAAGCTACAAGGCATGAAATTATCAGTAAGCTTAATTCAAGGGCCTATATTCACGGAAATCCGGTACAGCCTACCAGAACTTCTTTTGCTGTAATGGAAACTCTTGAAAAATACTCTCCGACAATTACCAGACCGGAAATGACTCGTAAACTTGAAGAGGATATGGATAGGATTGCTGAGGGAAAAATCTCCGAAGAAAAAGTATTAAAAGAGTCAAGAGCCATGCTGGATTCCGTGTTTGAGGATCTGGAGAAAAATAAGGCGAAAATCATAGATTCCCTGCAGGCAGGGCTAAGGGAAGACAAAATAATCGGAACCTGTCCCGATTGCGGAGGAGAACTTATGATTCGCCGTTCAAGAAGAGGAGGCCGGTTTATTGGCTGTAATAACTATCCGGATTGCAATTTTTCCTTGCCCCTTCCAAGAAGCGGACAGATTGTGGTTACGGAAAAAACTTGCGAAGAGCACGGCCTGCATCATATAAAAATACTCAATTCCAAAAAACGGCCTTGGGAACTGGGCTGTCCCCAGTGCAATTTTATTGAGTGGCAGAAAACAAAGGAAGAAGAAAAAGCCCAGAAACTAAAAAAAGGCCTGCCAGAATCCCTACAAGCCATCGAAGGCTTGGGCAAAGTTAGTGCTGAAAAATTTGAAAAAGCCGGGGTTTCAAGTGTCCGAGAACTTGTAAAAGCCGAGCCCTTTGAGCTTTCAAAATTAACCGGGATTAGCATAAATAAAATAAAAAAATTCCAGGAAACGGCTTGTGGGGAAAAAGAACCTGAAAACCCGGAAGCTTTGAAAACCACAGAAACTTCAAAAACCGCGGCAAAATGAACCGGGCTTGAGAAGAATTTGAAAAAGGAGCTTGGAAATTGAAACTGAGTTTTAAAGGCGGTTGCGGGGAGGTGGGGCGTTCGGCCCTCCTGCTTAACGGAGAAATTCTGCTTGATTACGGGCTGAAACCTGGAGAGTTTTCGGAATATCCCCTTCCCGGAGGAGCAGACCCTAAAGCCGTATTAATATCCCACGGACATCTGGATCACTGTGGAGCGGTTCCAAAACTTATGGCTGCTGAGCCTGAAGTCTACATGACTCCTCCAACCGCAGCCCTTGCGGAACTTCTTGCAAAAGATACCCTCAAACTTGCAGCTTCCACTCTTTCGGGAGTGGGACCTTTTGAGCCTGCAGCCCTTGCAGAACTTAGCCAAAAAACTCAGAAAAAAGCTTTTCGAGAGAGTTTTAGGGTTTTAGGGTACAAAGCCTGCTTCTATCGAGCTGGACACATCCCAGGAGCAGCCTCAATTTACCTTGAATCCAAATCAGGAGAAACCCTTCTTTATACAGGGGATCTGAGTCTTAAGCCAACCCGACTTGTTGAAGGCGCCGAAGAATTTCCAGAAGCCAAAACCCTTGTAATCGAAAGCACCTATTTTGGAGAAGAACATAAACCAAGGGAAGAAACCGAAAGAGCTTTTATAAAGTCGATATGGGAGACGCTTGATAAAGGAGGAAGCGCAATTATTCCAGCGTTTGCAATCGGGAGGACTCAGGAAATCCTAATGCTTCTGGATGCCCAAGGAATTTCC
The DNA here is from genome assembly GCA_028684695.1 of Methanosarcinaceae archaeon. Lineage (GTDB taxonomy): Archaea > Halobacteriota > Methanosarcinia > Methanosarcinales > Methanosarcinaceae > JAQVBP01. Next base: position 3,535 of record JAQUFK010000140.1, read on the forward strand.
GCATATGTCGATGGATTGGGCCGAAAGGTTTCAAGCCTTTTTATGCAATACCCAGAATACTTACGGGACGAAAAAGCTCTTCAAAAAGCGTTGGGAAGGGCGGTATCCGTAAAAGAGCCCCGAAGAAGGGCTCTTTTCAAAGAACCGGCTGTAATAGTCACGACCGCGGGAATGCTTAATGGGGGCCCTGTTCTTTATTATTTGAATAAGCTTCACAAGGATCCAAACTCCAAAGTTCTTCTTACTGGATATCAGGTGAAAGGTACAAACGGAAGAATGGCTCTAGAAAATAAACTTATCGAGGATAGAGGAACTGTTTTGACTCTCAAACCAAAAGTTGAGCAATACGATTTTTCGGCACATTGCGGAGATAAAGCGTTAAAAGCCTTTGTCAGAGAGTGTAGCGATAAGGGCACAGAAAGGGTTTTTGTAATGCATGGGGAAAAACCTGGAGAGTTTGCCGAATGGATCCGGGAAGAAATAGGAATCAAAGCTTATGCTCCCCTTAACGGCGAAACTTTCCTAGTTTGAAGCATTTTTTTTAGAGAAGCCCTCTTCTTCTTTCGCTTCTGTATTCGTCAAGTAGACTTTCAAGTTCGTCTTCTCGGGCTTTTACCCGTTTTTTCTCAGCTGCTTTTGCCCATTTAGCAATTTCAGTCTCCAGAACTTCAGGATCCGCCAGGGCAAAATCATCCACTCGCTCAAGCGGGAAATTCTTGAGCACCGGCAAATTTCCTTTAAAAAAAGCCTCTTCGGCTGCGTGCGAGAGTCCTTCCGGCACAAGGACGGCTTTTATCTTAGCTTCTATTAGAATTTGGGCGGTTGCAGCTCCGCCTCCGCTCGGATTTTCAAGGAAAAGCACATCTCCTGCCTTCAGCCCATAGCGAGCTTTTGTCTCGGCCACGGCCTCTTTTGTAAAGGAGCCTACAACCTTGACCGGAGTTCCTTCTCCCCGAACTTCCATTTTCCGGAGCTTTTTAAGTTTCCGGCTCTGTCGCCGGAGTTCCCTGATGATATTGTTTTTCTTTTTTAACTCTCGCTTTAGCGCCTCGATCTTACTCTCCCGTATCTGAAGCTCTTTTTCTTTTCGAATTTCTTTATAAGCTTCTCTTTTAAAACCTTTTAAACTTGCCTCCAGTTTTAAAATTTTTTGATCCCTGAGAGCTTTTTCCCGCTTTAGCTCTTTAACGTAGGCCTGAAGATTTTGGATCTGCTCTCCTTGCATCCGGACGCTAGCTCGAAGTTTTTGGAGAGTTTCGGAGGCTTTAGCCACAGCAGTTTCGGAAATATCTTTTTCAGGCTTTTTAGAACCTCTGCCCTTGGGAGTTTTGGAGGCTGAGGCTTTTTCAATTGCCGTATCGATTGAGGTTCCTTGAATTACATATAATTTTATAAGTTCGAGATCTGCGGTTTCAGGAGCTTTTTTTTCAATTCTGGAAAAAAGTTTTCTGTAGCTTTTATAGGTCCAAAGAGCTGCAGTCAGAGCATCTCGTTCATGATCGTTTGCATATCCAAAAGGTTTTGCAAGAGCTATTTTTTCCTCGGCCGGAATTTCCACGCCCGGACTGGCCGGAACCGCATTAAAACTACGCCTGATTTTTTCAACCGAACCGGGCATGGGACTTACATCACTTGCAACGACTGCGGGTTTTCCGTATTCCGCAATCTTTTTGATGACTTCCTCTGCAGCTATGCCCCTTATACTTTTAAGAAAAAGAAGCTCCCCTTCAAAAGAGAGTACAGCAAGCCCAACTGTAGTTCCTGGATCAATTCCCACAATCGTAAACCGTCTTCTCGGTTTTTTATCCTCCAGGGGTTCGTAGCGAATTTTTTCCCTTTCAACGCTTTTTACACTTACCTGTACATCGTTGCTTAGCATTGGATGGATTGGGATCTCTCCGCGTTTTGCATAGACTATAAATTCGGACCTTACATAGCCTCCAAACCCTTTTACGTTTTTAACCTCATATTTTATTCCCTTTTTTCGGGAAAGTTCTCTAAGAATTGATTCAATCTCCCGGCTCCGCTGCAAAACAGCAC
>JAQUFK010000141.1 GCA_028684695.1 Methanosarcinaceae archaeon
GTAATTCCCAAATTTTTCAGGAACCTGTTCATGCCAGCCTGCATGCTAAAAGGACCCCGAGCTTCGCCGTAAAGAGCAGGTTTTCCTTCAAAAACCAAGAGCCTCTGGCTGAGCATATCGATCATGTAGATATCATGATCAACAACCATTGCGGTCTTTTTGTTATTTTCGGCAAAACGGTTTATGACTTTTGTTACCATTGAGCGCTGTTCCACATCCAAGTGAGCGCTTGGCTCGTCTAGAATATAAAGGTCGGCTTCTTGGGAAAGACAGGCTGCAATCGCTACTCTTTGAAGTTCGCCTCCGCTCAGTTCATCAAGCATTCGTTCATAGATTTTTTCAAGCTGTAGAGGAGCTGCAATTTCCACTTCATAGTAACTGGTCCCAAATTTTTTAGAAATACTCCGCAAAAAGTCCTGAACCCGCATCTGAAGATCAGCCTTTATGTACTGGGGTTTGTAGGATATTTTTACTTTAATTTCAGGATCTCCCTCATCAGGCTTTAGTTCGCCTGCAAGCACTTTTACAAAAGTGGATTTTCCGATCCCATTCGGACCTACGATTCCAAGCACCTCGCCTTCTCTTAGGTCTCCGCCTGTGGCTTTGAGGGAAAAGCCTTTCCCGTATTTTTTAGAAAATTCCCCAAAAGAAAATACGGAATCAAGGGCGGTTTCATCTCTTGGAGGATGAACCTCAAATTTGATAGCTTCGGGCCGAATCCGGATATTTTCTTCGGGCAAAAAGCCCTTTAAGTATTGATTAATCCCTATTCGGACTCCTTTTGGCTGAGTTATTACCCCAAACCCGGCAGGTTCGCCGTATGCTACATGAATCATGTCAGCTAGCATATCTAGGATAGCTAAATCATGCTCAACTACGAGGACCGCTTTTTCCTTTGAAAGTTCTTGAATCAGACGGGCAACCTTTATCCGCTGATGAATGTCTAGATAAGGACTGATTTCATCAAAGAAATAAAACTGAGCATCTCTGGCCGCGCAGGCTGCAATTGCTACCCTTTGCAATTCCCCTCCGCTCAATTCCGAAATTTTTCGATCCAGTACTCCTCGGATCTCAAGGTAATCGATAAGTTCTTCTAGCACTCCTCGCTCATCGGTTTTTCCAAGCAGTTCGGAGGTTTTACCCTTAAAAGCTTTAGGAATCAAATCCACGTACTGAGGTTTCTGGGCAACCTTTACTTTCCCGTCAACAAGAGCCCTAAAGTAGTCATAAAGCGCTGTCCCGGCATAGTATTCGAGTACCTTTTCCCAGTTTCCTTCTCCTTTCCCAAAGTTTGGAACAAGGCCCCCTGAAAGAATCTGAACACAGGTACTTTTTCCTACCCCGTTAGGTCCTAAAATCCCGGTTACCTTTCCAACCTGCGGCACAGGAAGCCCAAAAAGAGCAAAACCGTTTGGCCCATACCTGTGGGTAGGTTCCTGGAGAGCTTCAGGCAGGCCTATGATCATAATAGCGTCAAAAGGACACTTATTTACGCAGATTCCGCAGCCTACACAGAGTTCTTCGGAAATAAGGGGTTTTCCATCTTCCCCAAATACTATCGTTTCGTCTCCTGTCCTGACCCTTGGACAGTATTTTTCACATTCATGACTGCAGCGCCGGGGTTGACATCTATCTTTATTAAGTATTGCGATTCGCATAATTATCCCTGAAAAAACGTTTTTGACTTAAAAATCAAGCCTTTAACTATTGATTAGAAAATCAAATCTTAATTGATGCTTAAAAAAATAATAATTTGAAAAACACCCTGAAAAATAAATAAAAAGGCTTTTTGGAAGCAAGCCGGTTTTTTATTTATTTGCAGGCAAAAAAACTCAGTTCAGAAGGAGAGTCCAAGTCACAAGACAAAAATCCACGACAATGAACTCTACGTAGAACCAGTCTTTTAATTTGAACTCTTTTGTGCTGATCTTAAGCCCGGGATAGATCAGCCTCTGGGCATAATATGTGAGGATAATGATTATAGTCAGCAGAACATACCAGATTCTGTCTTCTCCTGCTCCATACTGGTAAAAAGAAAGGGCTCCTGCAAGGATTCCCAGCGCACCCGCAACAAGGGTTTTTATAATCCCTTCTTTATGGGCCTTTGCTTTTTCTTCCGGGGTTTTCTCCTTAATAAGTTTTTTCTTTGGATTTTCTCCTTTACCCTCGGGCTCTTTTGAGGCTTTTTTTGCCTGCCTTGCAGCCTGTTCCATTTTTGCCTGTTGTGCTTGTTCCGCTTTTTCCAAGGCTTCTGCCATTCTGGACTTCAAACTTTTTTTGGACTTAGGGGTTTGTTTGCTCACCGTGTCTGATCTCCTAAACGTCAGCTTCTGATGAAAAGGGAAGAAACCTTGATTATAATAATATACCTGCCTAAAAGAGCATAAAATGCTCGGAGGATAGAGTTTACCCTCAAAATGCCAGGTGATTTATTAAATACAAGTTATCTTAAATAAGATTCAATATACCAAACTTAGCTTTAAGCTTATCTAAACATAAGCTAGACTTATCCAAATTGATGTAAAGAGTTTCTATAAAGAGTTTCTAAGAACTCTAATTAAATCCAAATTAGATCTTTAATCTAAACCATATCTAAATCAGGTCTAAATCATATGTCAACCTAATAAATTGTTCCATTTTTAAATAAATTCATTGCTTAAAACATTACCGATCTTATCCAGAGAAATCGAATCGATTCCAAGAGAGTTTAGGTGTTCGGCAAATATTTCAGGTCTTGGGCCCTTTGGGTGATAGATTAGCGCAACTTCGGGATCAATTTTGCGGACCATGGCTTCAAGCCCTTCGACATCTAGATGATCACTGAGTCTTATATTTGGGAAAGGGTAATCGTGCCTGCAGCTCAGGACATACTTTTTAATACCCCAAGGCAATTTTCCAAGGGCTCGCGGAGGAACAATAAAAACTCCGGAATCTCCTTCAAGCCCGGAGAGCTTTCCTGCCCCATCTAGCATATTTCCGGTTAGAGCTCGACCTTTTGAAGCCATCTTTATTGGGCCTTCATAGCCAAAATTGCGTAAAAGGTGTACGGCTCTCTGGGCTTTTCCAAAATCATAAGCTCCAAAAGCAACTCCTTTTTCCTTGCCAGAGTTAAACCCATTTTTAAGAAGAGCTCGTTTAAGCCCTTCCGGATCATCTTCAAAATGACAGGAAGGATCTGAAGGATCTCCGTAATTGGCTTCGGTAACCAGAACATCACAGGCAGGAAGAGCGCTTGCATCTTTGACGTCTCCTGTTACAAGAAGCTTTGTGCCAACCTCATTTTCCCAGGAAAAGGCGGTAGCTCCTACTGTATGGCCAGTAGGGTAAGTCTTGACCTCAACGCCTTCCACCTCAAAACTTTCCCCGAGCTGAAACGTTTTTCCTTTATACTCTCTCTCATGCCGGAGTTTCAGGGCAAGAGCAGTCTTTTCAGAACAGAAAGCTCTTTCGGAAAGCATTGCGGATTTTCCGTGATGATCAGAATGGGCGTGGGTTATAAGATAGGCATCGGGCTGGATGCATTTTTTGGGGGTGCGGGTGGTATCAACGGAAAACATGCGAAGTTTTCCGGCCTCATCTTTGAAACGTAAAGCTAGATGGGGCTTGAAGCCTCCCCTTGAGTTTTTCTGCCTGAGGGGCAGCACCCCCAGATCTATTAATTTTTTTGAAATCAAAGTAATCCCGGAAAGGATTCTTTTCAAAGTATTTACATTTTGCCAACTGGAAAAATCCAGCCTTTTTGAAATATACAAAAGCCAGAGGAGAAAAGGAGCTGAAATGCTTGATTTGATACTTTTTTTAAGAAGGGCAAAAAAGAACGGTAAAAATCCCCTGAAGCTTTATCAGGGGATTTAGCTCCGAGAGAGTTGATGGGTTCTGGGGGAGTTAGAGAAGTTTATCGAGTTCTTCTGAAAGTACGCTTTTTTGGGTAACTCCCATATAGCGTTTTATCTCTGTGCCATCTTTTTCAATAATCAGAGTCGGGACCGCATGTATGCCGTATTTGGAAGCGAGTTCTTGGTTTTCGTCTACATCGATTACCTTAAACTCCACTCTGTCCGCATATTCCTTTTCCAGTTCTTCAAGAATCGGTTTTTGCATCCTGCAAGGGCCACACCATGTTGCGGAAAAGTCCATTAACACTGGTTTCATAAAATCACCTGGTAATACTCTGGAATATTTGTTATGTTTTTAGCTTTGTAGCTGTTGGACAGCTTGAATAAAATCCTTGGAATTAATCCCGTAAATAGACTAGCAAGCTTGCTAATCTACGATTTTCTGCCTGAAGCTGTCCCGAAATCAAATTCAAAATCGCAATCATACGACCCCTGTAACGGAAGAACCAGATACAGGGCCAAAATACATAGTATATATTATCTTCTAGAATATATAACGCTTATTACGGACCCAAAAGATATTTCTTTCATCTTTGAGTCCTTTTTGAGCCAGGAATTCTCTTTTTTGCTTTTCCGAGATTTCCAAAATACATACACCCTTCCATTGAAATCGTCGGAACCTCTGGGGAACTATCTATAAGTTTTACGGGAGCTCCTCGAATAAGGACTGCAGGCACCCGATCTCCTCCTTCTCCCATAAGGATTTCCGCAGCCGAAACCAAATTATCCGCAACTGCTCTGTGTGTAAGGGTTAGAGCTCTTCCATAGATGTCAGAAAAACCTCGGGCATCTTCTACAGGTTCAAAGCCTGAAACTCCAAGCGCAAGCCCGGAACAGCCTAGTCTTAGAGGTTGAGTTCGGCTATCGCCTACAATTACTCCCAAGCTGCAGGAATAGTGCTTTTCAAGGTTTTTTCGAATTTCCGCGGCACTTTTGCGGGGATCTTTGGGGAGCAAGACCACACAACCTTCCGGAGCATTTGAGGCATCAATTCCTGCATTCGGAGCTAAAATCCCCTTTGTAATAGTTAGAGCTGCTCCCGGAACGCCTCCAAAAAGCTCATCGCATTCTTGGAGTACAAGCTCCATTTCCCGTGGATCAATCCCATAATCTTTTCCAAGTTCCCGCGCCTTTTTTCCAGGAACAATCCCTGCCAATTCAACCACCCTATTTTCCGAAGTGGCAACCGCCGACTCAGCAACAACAAGCACGTCTCCCTCTTCGGGTTTAAGTCCAGCTTCCTGTAACGCAGCTTCCAGAACCGGTGCAAGCTCGTCTCCAGCTTTAATAATTGGAGTTTTGATCCCAAACATCTGAATTGAATTGATTTTTGATGTCATGTTAATTACTGCCTTTTCTGCCTTTGATAACCATTCCTTTCTATTATGGAACCGATAAATCACTTGAATAGACCGGGAATCCGACCTTAAAATAAAGAACGGTATTGATAAAGGTATCCAAAAAGAGAGGGAAATATTCAGAGCTTGGAAGAGAAGAATATGAAATGAATGAAAAAGAAAAAAAGAAAAAACTTGGGCATTTCCTAAACCTCACAGGCTTAAGTTGACGCTGGATTCGCCTGCGGTAAAATTTCCGCTTTTTCAAGCAGGGTTAGCGTTTTGGAATGGGAGCCTACAGGCATAATATGCACTCCTCTACAGAGTTTTTTTA
>JAQUFK010000142.1 GCA_028684695.1 Methanosarcinaceae archaeon
CCAATAAGAAGCTGTCTTTCTCCTCCTACAAGTTCAGGAGGGTAAGGCTCATAATTGAAGGGATTTTTCAGGACGCCAGCGGCGTGAATTCCGGACTCATGAGCAAAAATATTTTTGCCTACGACAGCCTTGTTCCTTGGAATCCTTATCCCGATTTCCTTTTCCATGAATTTTGAAAAGCGGGCTATGGGCTCGAGATTGTATTTATCAAAGCCTTCGACTCTGTTTTTGAGGAAAAGTAGAACTTTCTCCATCTCGGTGTTTCCAGCTCTTTCTCCGATTCCAAGAAAAGTTACGCTGCTCCAGTTGGCTCCATGCCAGTAACCTGCAATAGTGCTTGCCAAACCCATGCCATAGTCATCATGGATGTGGGTTTCGATATTCTTTACTCCGATTTCTTTTTTGAGCAGATCTACAAGTTTTGGAATCCCATATGGCTCTTCAATTCCTGTAAAAGGCATTCCGTAGCCTACGGTATCACAGACCCGAATGATACATTCAGGATCAATCTCCATGATTTTTTTGACAAGCGGAAAAACGAAATTGTAGTTATCAGCCCTTGTCATATCTTCCAGATGAGCTCTTGTCCGAAGCCCGTGGTCCACGGCATACTGAAGGGCATCTAAATACTTTTCTTCGGCTTCTTCTCTACCTGAAAGTCTCATTTTTGAAAAAATATGGGAATCCGAAACCGACATCAAAATACCGGTTTCTTCAAGCCCCTCAACTTCAAGAATTTTATCAATGTCCCCCCTTGAGGCTCTCGCCCAGCCCGTAACTTCAGGACATTCGTATCCCCTGTCGAACATAATTTTTACAGCGTCCCGGTCCCGCTGGTTAAAAACAAAAGCTTCCAGTTTTTCAATCCCTATCTCGTGTAGAAATTCATAAATCTGAACTTTGTGTTCGCGGGTAAGGACTATCCCCGGCATCTGAGAGCCGTCTCGGATAGTGCTGTCGCTTATAAAGATTTCATTTCCATAGGGCAGTTTTAACTTGGGCAGATCATCGTATGATTCGTATATCTTCATCACGTTTCCTCCAGTATTTTTTACAAGATTGGCCTTTATTGAGCGTACGGGCTTCCACGTTGAAGGGGTTCATAATATACATTGAAAAAATTATATTGTATAGCTACGATTAAAAACCAATTATTATAAAACGAGAAGCTTCCCGTTTCGATATAAAAATCCATATTCTCTTTTAGGACAGGCTGACCTGCCTTTAGTTTATAAACATAATTTTTGTAGGTATATGTGTTTATAGTTAAAATGTCTTTCTTTCAAAATTTGAACAATATAGCTAATATTCCAATATGGTATTATATATTTGTTATTTACTAACCGGAAACCGGTAACCGGTTAAATCTCAGCTCCTATCATATCTTTTTTGTATAATTTATAATCACAAGAGGGGTTTTTCAGAAGTTAATCCGGATCAGTCTCCGGGATTTTCTGTTATTTTTAGGGGGGATATAATCCCTAATTATAAAAACCTTTTTTAAGCCTCTCTGCCAGTTCGGATTTTTTGGGGGGCAAAAATAAAACTTTGTTAGAGAGGAGCAAAAAGAGACTTAAATTTACTTGTTTCTAGGCGAGTTGAAGCCTGAAAAAAAGGCTTTCGGAGAATATGCTTTTTGAGAAAAAGTTATATTTAGCACAAGTTACATGTATTTAATTCCAAGCTGCCTGCTATATACTTTATATTAAACAATATCTTTTATATTCGATTTACTCTTTATATGACGGTAATAATAATTAGGGAAATAAATTTAGCTTGACTGGCCTAATTTGAAATTATTTGCTTATCTTTCGTGAGGAATTTATGTCCGAAACAGCAACTCTTAGCGAGAATCCGGAAATTATAGGTGTAAGGGGCGGACCGACAAAGCCTGAAATCATAGCAGTGGCTCTATTCAAACTTGGGCTGAAAGCTGGGGATCATTTTGCAGATATAGGTTGTGGAACCGGATCCGTATCCATTGCAGCCTCCAAGCTTTTTCCTGAGCTTTTCATTTATGCAATTGATGCCAGAAAGGAAGCTATTGAGGCTACGGAAACGAATTTTAAAAACTTTGGTCTTAGAAACAGCAAGGTCCTCAGCGGCGAAGCTTCGGAACTTCTGGAATCTGAAAAGTATATAGCGAGTCTCGATTGCGCTTTTGTCGGGGGAACCAAGCATATAGGCCCCGTACTTGAGAGGCTCGTAAAAAAGAAGGCAAGAAGCATTGTCGTAAATGCCGTCCGAATCGAAACTGTGGTCAGGACAATAGAAGTTATGAAAAAGCTTGGTATCTTTGACGAAGTTGTCCACCTTCAGGTTTCAAAAAGTGCCCCGATTACGGGCGAGACCATGTTCAAACCTGAAAACCCAGTCTATATAATAGTAGGCAAACCTTAATTCAGAGCAATTTTTGCGGGAAAATAATGTTTATCTTCTATCCTTTCAGCTGTCAGGAAAAACTATATAAATAGCTATCTTGCGCTGACTTACAAAACATCTCTCAAGCACTTTCCACAAGGAGAGGCTGAGACACAATGGAGCGATAATATGTTAATCGGAGTAGGACTTGGGCCCGGAGATCCTAAACTTCTGACCCTAAAAGCCGTAGAGATCTTAAAAAACAGTGCTAAAGTGTATGTTCCAGGTCGACTTGCAAAGGAGCTTGTTGCTCCTTATGCGGAAGCGGAACTTCTGAAATTTCCCATGACAAGAGATTCAGAGGTTCTCAATACCCTCTGGAAAGAAAACGCGGATCGGCTAGTTGAAGAGTCAAAAAAAGGAGATGTAGCCTTTGGGCTAATCGGAGATCCAAACTTTTTTTCTACCTTTTCTCATCTGAAGCGAGTCATGAGACAGTTTTATCCGGATGTCGAATTTGCAACCGTTCCGGGAATTAGTTCTATCACTTCCTTTGCCGCAAGAACCGATGTTGCAGTAGAAACTTCTTTTGAAGTAAGTGATGGCTCAGAAATTGGACACAAAGTCCACCTTAAAGCTAGGCATCCGAAAAAAATACTGGAAAAAATGGAAGCTGAAGGATATAAAGATTTCATTTTTGCAGAACGACTTTTTTCAGAAAAGGAAGTTATTATTAAGGAAAAGGATAAAATTCCGGAAGAAGGAAACTATTTCAGTATAATATATGCCAAAAAGTGAGGGAAAACCATGCCAAAGCCAGAAACGGAAAAAAAGGTAAATGCTGCCCGAAAAGTGTATTTTGTGGGTGCTGGGCCCGGAAACCCCAAACTGATCACCGTACTCGGGCGCGAGCTGCTTGAAAAAGCAGACCTTGTGGTTTATACAGGCTCCCTTGTAAACCCAAAAGTCCTAAACTACACGCAGGGTGAGTGCATTGACAGCTATGGGTTAACTCTTGACGAGACTAATAAACTGCTTGTAGAGGCAGTTGATTTCGGAAAATTTGTTGTGCGATTGCACACCGGCGATCCTTCCCTTTACGGCTCCATTGTCGAGCAGATGGAAGAGCTGAAAAAATACGAGATCGAAGCCGAAAGAGTGCCTGGCGTTTCCTCAGTTTTTGCAGCCTCAGCTGCCCTTAACACCCAGCTTACTCTCAAAGGCGTATCAGAAACTCTAATTATCACAAGACCAGCTGGAAAAACCCTTGAAGAAGCAGAAGACCTTATTCCGGAACTTTCGGAATTTAATACTACAATGGCCATTTTCCTTGGTACTCAAAAAATTCAAGAAATCATGGACAAAGTCCGCTGTCCGAAGGATACCCCCGTTGCAGTTGTCTACAAAGCTTCTTGGGAAGATGAAAAAGTCATAACAGGAACTGTCAAAGACATTGCAGAAAAAGTCAGGGCTGCAGGCATCAAGCGTACGGCTTTGATTTTGATAGGAGGCGTGGTTGATCCAAAAAACTACAGGAGGTCCCACTTATACGGAGTCCCTCAAAAACCGCTGTGATTACCTTTGAAAGAAACAGGGAAATCGCCTCCAAAATCGCGGAACTTTTAGGAGCCGAACTTCTCCTATATAAAAAAGAGATTTTCCGACAGGCCTTTGAAAAGTACAGAGTAATCGTCGCAGTCTTTGCAACAGGCATAGTTGTTCGGGAAATAGCCCCCCTTCTAAAAGATAAATGGGAGGATCCAGCAGTTCTTGTCGTAGACTCAAAGCTAAACTTTGTAATTCCCCTCCTTGGGGGGCATCACGGGGCCAACGAGACTGCAAGAAGAATTGCAAAACTCGGAGCGGTGCCTGTGCTTACCACCGCAACCGAGGTGCATGGAAAACCTTCCGTAGAAGGTATTGCTTCTAAATTAGACTGCGAGATCTATAACAAGGAATCTACTGTGGCCGTAAACTCAGCCCTACTTGAACAGGAAGTCAAAGTCCTGGAACTGAAGGGGCCAAAAATCATAGTCGTGGATGAAGATGTCTCCGTACTTGTTAAGAAGAAGCAGGAGAAGGCTTGAACGGATAAATATTCAAAGAATAAATTAAGTCCTTAAATAATCAAGTCGCTTATACTTAATTGATTAGAGAAATATTTTACTTGATAAGTATTTAACCGGATGACGAGAACGAATGATTATCGGAATCGGTACCCGCAGGGGTGTGAGTAAAGAAGAAGTGATTCTAGCTGTCAGGCAGGCTCTTGAGGAATGCGGAGAAAGCCTGGAAGCTGTCACTTCCCTTGCCTCTGCGAAACTCAAAGAAAATGAAAGAGGGTTGCTAGAAGCGGCAAAGGAGCTTGAGCTTCCGGTAGAATTTTTGTCGGATGAATGTTTGAACAGCTATAATCCTCCTTCGAAGTCCCAGGCAATTCGATTTGGCCTGAAAGGGGTTTCGGAACCTGCCGCCTTAGCCCTCTCAAAAGAAAACGAATTGATTTTCAGGAAGAAAGTATATGGAAGAGTCACAATCGCAATCGCAAAATAAAACGTCCAGCGGAAAGCTCTACATCGTAGGCATCGGGCCAGGCTCTGTCGAGCAGCTAACCCTCAAAGCCAGGGAAGTGATCCTAAACGCCGATTATGTGCTTGGAAACAGTACCTATCTTGACCATGTGGCCCCTCTACTCAGTTCCCAAAAAATAATTCGGAGTTCTATGGGAAAAGAAGTGGACAGGGCAAGAAAAGCCGTGGAACTTGCAAAGGATGCAAACGTGGTTATGGTAAGTGGGGGAGACACAAACGTTTATGGGATGGCTGGCATCGTAATCGAGGTTGCGGAACATGAAAAGCTTGATGTGGAAATAGAAGTTCTACCAGGAGTTACTGCAATTTTGGCTGCAGCAAGCATGCTCGGAGCTCCTGTTGTCACGGATTTTTCAGTGATCAGCTTAAGCGACCTTCTGACCCCTTGGGAAGTCATTGAAAAGCGCCTAAATTTGGCGGCAGAAGCTGATTTTGTAATTGCGCTTTACAACCCAAAAAGCAGACAGCGCAAGTCCAATTTTGCCCAAGCTGTGGAGATTATAAGAAAATATAAAGCTGACTCTGTACCTGTAGGGCTTGTAAAAAACGCTCTTCGGGGCGAAGGCGAAGCTCAGATCGTAACAACTCTTGGAAAAAT
>JAQUFK010000007.1 GCA_028684695.1 Methanosarcinaceae archaeon
TATTTAAATAATTATGGTTGTCTTGAAGCTGAGTATCTACTTTTGAAAGAATAGAGGCGATTTTTTCTTGTTCAGGGAGAGGAGGAAGAGGGATTTTATATTTATAGATAGATTTCCAAGAAGTTCGAGGAAGGTTACTACCTGCAGTTGTTCCATTCACGTAATCTAAGAATCGCTTAGAATGAAGAATGTATATCACAAAATCTTGGGTTGAATTACTTTTACTCTGGATTACAATAATATCTGTTGAGCAAATTCCTTTTTCAGTTGCTAAAACAGCCTTGTCTAAATATGGTCTTAGTTTTCCATATAATATATCATTTTGTTTAAACTTAAACTTTAAACTCTTTACAGAATCAGATGTCCCATAATCACTGAGGAATATTTCTTTGGGTTTTATGTGTTCTAAACCAACATAAATTAATTTATTTTGTTTATCTGGAAGTACTGTATCCTTCATTTGCTTAGTAAAGGTCCCAAATTCAACGATATCCCATTCCTCAGGTATCTCTCCAAGTTCTGTATTTTTGAACTTCGTATGCCCAATACCTTTTGTAAGCAGTTTCTGCATCAGGCCTTTTTTTAAGAGTTCAGTTTTCTCAATAATCCGCTCTGTCTCTTTGATTTGCTCATCGACTTTTGAAAGAATGGAGGCGATTTTTTCTTGTTCGGGGAGAGGTGGTTTAGGAATACTAATATTCATAAGAACACTTTTATCAACATGAGGAATACCAGTTCCTTGTGTCAGCTTTCTCAAATAAATCTCTTTTTTTTTCAACTGATAAAATAGGTAATCTTTATTAAATATATTACTTTTTATATTAATTTTTACCATTGTAGACGATAAAATCCCTTTTTTCCCTTTCAAAAATTCTCCTGCATTTGATCCATCCCAAATTAGCAAAATGTCTCTATCATTAACAGGAATTACACTTTCGTCAACTTTTGCAAAACTTGAGATAATTCCATCTCTTAGATACGTAGTGCTCAAATAAGGTACATAACCTTCACTATATTCTTCTGATTTGCCCTTTGGTTTTTTACCTTTTTTGTAATTAACAAAATCTTTTAATTTCTTTGATACCCAATTAGGTAATATTTTTTCACTCATGGTAGCCAAGCTCCTCAAGATAGCTTTGCATTTCCATGTGGGATTTGTCCCGCTGCTGGATTAGGGCTTTTAGTTCGCAATTGACAGCTGCAACATCGATATCGGGTTCTGGCTCGGAAGTGTCTACATAGAGAGGGACGTTTAAATTGTAGTCGTTTTCGACAAGTTCTTTCTTTTCAACCACAGAGCAGAATTTCTCGATCGTTTTGAAACCTTCAAATGCGGACAGGATTTTTTCGATATGGGAAGATCTGAGGAAGTTTTGAGCTTTTCCTTCTTCGTATTCCGAAGAAGCATCAATGAAAAGGACTTTAGCTTCTCGCTCAGGCTTTTTCTTCTTATTGACAATCAGAATTGTTCCAGGGCTTCCGGTATTGAAAAAGAGATTCGGGGGAAGCGCAATTACAGCTTCTATAAGATCGGAATCCACGTAGCCTTTGCGGCAGGTTTTTTCTTTTCCGCCTCTAAAAAGAACCCCATTATCCAAAACAATTCCCAAAACGCCAGAAGATTTAAGGGTCTTTGTCATATGCTGAAGCCACATCCAATCTCCGGAAGACTTTGGGGGAAGAGCATAAAGAACCCGAGCATAAGCATCCCCTTTCTCAAAAAGGTCGCGGGACCATTCCTTTTGATTCCACATCGGATTGGCCAAAACCCTATCAAAAAGCAAAAGCTCCCCATTTTCCAGAAGTTTAGGCTTGGCCATCGTGTCTCCTTTTTCTATCCTTGCTCCCGGAAGATTGTGAAGCAGCATATTCAGCTTGCAAATTGCCCAAGTATTGAGATTTTTCTCCTGGCCATAAAGAGAAATATTGCTTGGATTTTTCCCCTGCTCCCTAAGATAATGAATACATTCAATCAACATTCCTCCTGAGCCACAGGCAGGATCGCAAATGCGCATCTCCTCATCGGGTTTTACGAGTCCTACAAGCAAAGTTACAACTTCTTCCGGAGTATAAAATTCTCCGCCTTTTTTGCCGGCATCATCTGCGAAATGTTTTATAAGGTATTCATAAGACCGCCCCAAAATATCCTTATTTTCCAGCTTGCTATTTGCAAGCGAGAATTTGCCAAAATGGCTAATAAGTTTCTGAAGTACAGCATCCGAAAGGCGTTCTTTATCATTGAAATCGATTGCAACAAGCACTCCTTCCAGAGAACTATTCTCCTGCTCCAGAGCTTCAAAAGCCTTGTTTATAGCCTCTCCAATATCCGAAGATTTTTTTTCAAGCTCAGCCCAGCGAGCGCGAGGAGGTACAAAAGGGCTATCTACATGTTCCTTACTATCCGTAAGTGCAAGCTCTTTTGCAGTCGCTTCAGGCATTCCCGTTTCCACAAGTTCCTCAGTAATTTTTTCAACGTTTTCGTCAAATTGATCCGAGAGGCGTTTTAGGAAAAGCATCCCGAAAATGTAGTGCTTGTATTCGGAACTGTCAATCGAACCCCGCAGGATATCTGCGGCTTTAAAAAGATGTGCATTAAGTTCTTTAAGAGTTAAAAGCATGTTTTTGCATCCATTTTAGATAATTCTGAGTCTATAGAAATAATATCTCTAATATAATAATATTACAATACGAGCTTGGAAGGCTATAAAAAATTGAAATTCTAAAAAAGACAAACTAGTAAAAAAGTAAAAGGAAAAAAGTAAAAGGAAAAAAGTAAAAGGAAAAAAGTAAAAGGCACAAATAATTCTAAAAACAAACTTGAAATTCTAAAAAATTAAACGGAAAAAAAAGCCAAAAAAGCTTAAAAATCAAGAGAAAAATTTAATCCCTTGATCCGGCCATTCTTTTTAAGGAAGCGTACATTGAATTTAGAAGCTCAGAAGTTACATTTTCTTCTCCGAGGGTTGAATTTGCAGCTTCAAGCATCCGAGCCTGAGCTCCCGAACTTGAGTTAAATTCTTCAAGACTTTCATTCAGAGATTTTTCCTGTTGTCCCACTTCTTCAAGGCTTGTTCGGTTTACGACTCTCTGATCCGGATCCATAACAACAAGCATGGAATCAAGAGCTTCTACGCCTTCGCTTGTGCCTTCCAGAGTGCCTGCCAAGAAAGGATACTCTGAAGCGTGGGCTTCAAGCGTTGAATTGCTTAGCCTGAGAGTCACATCAAGCAGCCCAAGCATTGAGGTCAAGAACTTAAACGATTCGCCTATAACTCCGCTTCTCGAAGAGGGGTCAATTTCTGAAGAAAACAAAGCTTCTTCAGCACAGCTTTCGTTTTCGCTTTCGTTTTTGTTGCCGGAAGAGCATTCTGAGGCAACCGGCGTTATAGAAACTGTAATTAAAGCAAGCAGTAAAGTATAACGCAAAAAAACTTTCCAGCAGCTTTTCAATCCAACACCACCATATTTTTGATAAAAAGATTTTATACAAAGAACTCAGGCAGTATTATATAAAAGCTTAATTATATTGAAAAGTGAATATAATTCCTTCTAATATATTAGCACAAATATAAGACGAATTATTAAAGAAAAAAAGCCTCAATAACCTTTATTTCAAAAAATAAATTTCAAAGCTCAATGCCATAAAATAATTAAAAGAGAAGCTGAAAAGAAAAGTGAGAATCTCTTTTTAAAAAAGAATAGAATTAAAAATAAATTATGAGGATTTGAGGATTTAAGGATTAAAAAAATTAAAAAAATTGAAATTAAATTTATTTAATAATTAAAGCTGCACGTAATGTGCAATATCTCCCAGATCTTCCTCAATTCTGAGAAGCTGGTTATACTTTGCGGTTCTCTCTCCTCTGGCTGGAGCTCCGGTCTTGATCATCTCGGCTCCAATTCCCACCGCAAGATCCGCAATTGTTGTATCCTCAGTCTCTGCGGAACGGTGGCTTACAATTACGGTGTAGCCGTTTCTGGCCGCCATGCTTGCAGCATCAAAAGCTTCGGAGATACTTCCTATCTGGTTGACCTTAAGGAGAAGGGCATTTCCAGCGCCCATATCAACACCTCTTGAAAGCCTTTCGATATTGGTTACGAAAAGATCATCTCCTACGATGATTGTATCCCAAAGTTCGTTTGTAAGAGCCTCAAAATCCTCAAAAGCTTCTTCCTGGAAGGGATCTTCAATTGAGAGAATAGGGTAGGTGTTTACAAGTTCAACATAGTAATCCAGTAATTCAGAAGGAGTCAGTTTCTTTCCGTCGATTGAGTAAAGTCCCTCCTCATAAAACTCCGACGCTGCGGCATCAAGCCCTATTGTTACATCGGATTCCGCATAGCCTGCATCCTCAATTGCCTGGACAAGTGCATCAAGCGCTTCTACGGTTTCAGCCATTTTAGGAGCATAGCCTCCTTCATAGCCCACATTTGTGGAGGAAGGACCATACTTTTTATCAAGGTATTTGCCAAGGGCATGGTAGATTTCAGCTCCTGCCTGCATGGCTTCGTAGAAGGTTCCGGCTCCTTTGGGCTGGATCATGAATTCCTGAATTGCAAGGTCGTTTCCAGCGTGTTGGCCTCCGTTAAGAACGTTCATTGTAGGAACTGGCAGGGTAAAAGCATTTGAGCCTCCAAAATAGCGGTAGAGAGGCAGGTTTAGAGAATTGGATGCAGCTCTTGCAAGAGCCATTGAGACTCCAAGAATTGCATTTGCTCCAAGGTTTGATTTGTTCTCGGTGCCATCGAGTTCACTCATTAGCTCATCGATTTCTCTTTGGTTGCGTACATCAAGTCCGAGCAGTTCCTTCTGAATAATATTATTCACATTGCTTACCGCGGTCAGGACTCCTTTTCCCCCATACCTGTCTGCATCTTCATCCCGGAGTTCGAGAGCTTCGTTTGTACCCGTAGAAGCGCCGGAGGGGACAGAGGCCCTTCCAAACCCTTTTCCGGTAGAAACGTCAACTTCAATGGTAGGATTTCCTCTTGAATCCAGTATTTCCCTTGCATACACTTTCTGGATCTGATATTCTCCGGAACCCTGCTGTAAACCGATATACGACATCATTTCACCCTTCCTAATATCTATACTTTTAATACATATATTCTGTTATTTGAACGGAGTAGTTTTTTTAATTAAAGTCAGCCTTTAATTTCATTCCGATTTTTATTCCGATTTGCTTAATTTAAAAGATTATGATTTTATGGATGTAAGTTATAGATTTGTAAGTTATAGATTTGTATGTTAGATTAGTTAGATAATTATAATGTATATACATACATATAAGCTTCAATCTTAAGGTTTACATGTGCAAACATGTATATAATTTTTAATAATTACTTGTACTAGTATTCTTTTAATGCTTTTATTAATTATTCATAGTGGATTAATTAATTATTTTTTTAATGTTTGTTTAATGCTTGCAGCTGAATAAATTTTCTTGATATTTTATTCAAAAACCGCGTGTTTGAACGCATTTCTCAATTCATTTCAGCTTATCAAACTTAAACCACCACATCCTTGAAAATTATATTATTCCTTTATCTCTCGACGTTTATAGAAAGAAAAGCTCATTCATAAAGCTTATCGTACAAACAGTTGCCAAAATATGAACTTTTTTTCAAATTGAGAATTTACTACTTGTTGCTTTTTTCGTTTTCAGTAAAGGTATGAGCTGCTGCTGACCCCTTATATATATGTTAATAATGTTTAAAAAATAATTATATCTACATAAATTATATAAACCTGAAAGTATTATTGAATTGAGATGACTGACGATTCTCCTGTTACTTTAACCGAAAAAGAGTATTCAATTGTTGATATGCTCCAGTCTCTTGGCCTTCCGAGAACTGAAGCCACATCTCTTGTCTGTCTAAAGGACTGTAAGGAATTGAGGTCCCTTCATATAGAGCTCGTTTCCGGGCTCCGGCAGCCTGAGGTTAGTGTGGCCATGCGTCCCCTGAAGGAAAGAGGTTGGGTTCAGGAAAGATCCGAAAAGAAAAAAAAGGGAAAAGGAAGGCCTGTAAAGTATTATCAACTAGTGGTCCCGTTTCAGGCGATCGTAGAAGCCCTTGAAAAGGAATATTTAAAAGAAAACAGGGAAAAACTTGCCGCAATCAGAAGGCTTAGGGAACTTGGAGCAGTATTCTAAGCTTTAGGTGCAAGAAAGCCTTTTGAAGCTTTCTTTTTAAATATCATTTACTTATTTTTATTTCTCACAATGTACAATCTAATTCGATTTTTTGGAAGCCAGCTTTCCAAAATATTTTTTAGGCAATAAAACAAAGGGTTTTACTTAAGAATCTCATTTATTTTATTATAAAAATCAATGATATGTTGGGTTGCTTCACTTTCTTTATTCAACTGGAAGGTACGAATCTGTTTTCCAAGGGGTTTTTCAATTACTACACCCGCTTCGACAAGAGGAGTTATAACTCTTGAGACACTTGAATGGGAAAGCCCTGTCTCCTCGGCAATTCCGGAAAGGTAAGTAGAATCTTCCTGGTGATCAATCAGGTTCTTAAGCACTGCCATCTGGGCAGTTTTTCCAAATATTTTTTCCAATGCATTCATATTTGTTCATCTCAAAGGTGAACTCCCGCTAGGCTAAAACCTGAGGGGCTTCCTTTGATATTCCCAAGGGAAGCTGCTTTTCTAAGCCTTTCTGGTTCTTTTCCAGTTTCCCGGGATATCCCATAAATTTTAAATTTTGGGGTTCGCACAAAGGAGTCGCTTATAAAAATAAGCATGAAATTATATTAACTTTTTGAATGAAATACAGGAAATTGGAAAGGGGAAGCTCCAAAAGCTTTAGTCGAGGGAGCGTTTTTCTCCTAAAAAGTTAAAATTTTTACTTGCTATATCCAAGTTAAGTTCGAATCTATTTTTTCATTTTTAAGGGATTACTGTATGTAATTATTTCAATACATTTAAAAAGGATTGCCTTCTTATAAATAAGGGGTAACTGTAGAGATGTCCTTATTTTTATTAAGGATATGAAATACAAAATGAATTTAAGCCTCTAGGCGCATATTCTTCTCTTACACTTTATAATTCTACGAGTATGAAAAAAGAAAGCAGATCTGGATAATTTTAGTGTAAAACAGCTAAATTTGAAAAAAATCCGGAAAAGAAGTATGACCTCCAATGGTATATCCTCCAATGAATGGTATAGTAAAGGTGCTGCATTCCTCGAACTTAAAATGTACGGGGAGGCTCTGGAGGCTTTTAACAAAGCTCTGGAGTTAGGGTCCGACAACTTTAAAGTCTGGTATAAAATGGGCGTGACTTTTAAAGCGCTTTTAAAACATAAGAAGGCTCTTAAGGCTTTTAATAAAGCTATTAAGCTCAACCCTGAGAGTGCAAAACTCTGGTACAGCAAAGGAGCCGTTCTTTTTGAACTTATGCAGTATGAAGAAGCGCTGGATGCTTTTAATAAGGCCACGGAAATCGACCCAAAAGACCCTCAGGTTTGGTATAAGCGAGGGCTTGCTTTTCGGGAGATGCACGCCTATGAAGAGGCTATGGACGACTTTGAAAAAGCAATCAAGCTCCTTGAGATCAGGCACGAGCTTCAGGCTCTAAATGCGAGCGAGTGGTGCAAAAAAGGCATAAATTTTTGTAAAGTAAAAAGCTATAAACAGGCTCTTGAGGCCTTTAATAGGGCGATTGAACTAAATCCTCTGAATGGAAAGGCTCTTTATAATAAGGGAGTGGCTCTCCGCTGGCTTGAGGAACAAGAAGAAGCAAAAAAGTACTTTGAACAAGCTGTTCAAATCTTTAGCCAAAAAATTGAAGCCAACCCCGAAAACGCTCGATTTTGGTATAATAAAGGTGTGGCACTTCGGGATCTTGAACGCTATCATGAAGCCCTGAAAGCCTTTAAAAAAGCAGTTGAGATCAATCCGAATTTTACAAAAGCCTGGATCGGAAAAGGAATCGTCTATGATAGGATAGATAAGCATCAAGAAGCTATTAAAGCCTATGAAAAAGCAGTAGAGCTTAATCCGATGTATTCGGATCTAATCTAATTTATTTAATCTAATCTATTTAATCTAATCTATTTAATCTAATTTATTTAATCTAATTTATTTAATCTAATTTATTTAATCTAATTTATTTAATCTAATTGATATTTTACCTGCTCTTTCCTTCTTCGTGAATTTCCTTTTTAAGTTTCTTTCCAAGTTCCCTAAGGCGGATTGCCTCTTCAAAATCAAGTCGCTTTGCAGCTTCTTTCATTTGAGCTTCCAGCTCGATTATCAGCTTTGGGATTTCAGCTTTTGGGATATGTTTAGTATCGTTTATCTCCACTACCTTTTCTCGAATCGGTTTTCTTATGGTTTTAGGGATAATGCTATGCTTTTTGTTGTAGGCAAGTTGCAGGGCTCTTCTTCTCTTAGTCTCCCGGACTGCTTCTTTGATTGAATCCGTTTCCCGATCGGCATAAAGCACTACTTTCGAATTTGCATTTCGGGCAGCTCGACCTATAATCTGGATCAGACTTTTACTGTTTCTCAAAAACCCTTCTTTGTCTGCATCCAGGATGCCGATAAATCCCACTTCCGGAATATCAAGCCCTTCCCGGAGCAGGTTAATCCCTACTAGAACATCGAATTTTCCAAGACGCAATTCTCGGATAAGTTCAGTTCGCTCAATAGTTTTGATATCCGAATGCAGATAACGAGTCCGGATTTCATTGCGAGCTAAAAAGTCTGAAAGCTCCTCAGCCAGTTTTTTGGTCAAGGTGGTCACCAGAGCTCGATCTCCCCGCGCAATAACCTTCCGGATTTCCTGCATGACGTCTCTGACCTGGCCTTTAAGGGGTCTAAGCTCGACTTTGGGATCCACAAGTCCTGTTGGTCGGATGATTTGTTCTACAAGTTGGGCGGAATTTTCAAGCTCGTACTTTCCAGGAGTTGCCGAGACAAAGACTACGTTTTTCATGTACTTTTCAAATTCCTCAAAGCGCAAGGGCCGGTTATCATAGGCGCTTGGAAGCCTGAAACCGTAGTCTACAAGACTTTTTTTCCGGGATCTATCCCCTTTATACATGCCGTGGAGTTGGGGAATAGTCTGGTGGCTCTCATCGATTATCAGCAAAAAATCTTCTGGAAAATAATCAAGCAGGCAAAAGGGTTTTTCTCCAGCTTGCCTATGGTCAAAGTGTCTGGAATAGTTTTCGATTCCCTTGCAACTTCCAGTTTCCTCAATCATCTCCATATCGTAAAGGGTGCGCTGTTTCAGTCTGTGGGCTTCAAGCAAATCAAGCTCAGGGAGCTGGGTTTCAAGTTCCTTTAGAATATTTTTGATTGCACTTTTTTGTTCTTTTTCCGGGATTACGTAGTGCCTTGCAGGATAGACGAAAAAATATTTCATCTCCTCTTTTCGCTCTCCGCTTTGTTTGTCGATTTCTGATATGCGATCCACTTCGTCTCCGAAAAGCTCAACCCTTATAATGTTATCAAAATAACCCGGAATCAAATCGATTGTATCCCCTTTTACCCGAAAACGGCCTGGCATAAGTTCCGTATCATTGCGCTCAAAGAGGATGTCTACAAGCCGCCTGAGAATTTCTTTTCTTGGGATTTTGGCTCCCACTTTTAGCTCAAAGCCCATTTTCTGAAAATTCTCTGGATTTCCAAGCCCATAAATACAAGAAACCGAAGCAACCACGATTACATCTTCTCGTGCCATAAGAGAAGCTGTTGCTGCAAGCCTCATCTGCTCAATCTTAGGGTTGATTTGAGCGTCCTTTTCGATATACTGGTCTCTAGCAGGTAAATAGGATTCAGGCTGATAATAGTCATAATAAGAGACAAAATATTCTACTCGGTTTTCCGGGAAAAATTCTCGGAATTCATTATAAAGCTGGGCAGCTAGGGTTTTATTATGGGCCACGACAAGAGTTGGTTTTTTTGTTCTTTCAATTAGATTTGCAACCGTATAGGTTTTACCTGAGCCGGTAACCCCAAGAAGGGTTTGAAAACTTTTTCCAGTCTCAAAGCCCTTGACGAGTTTTTCTATAGCTTCAGGCTGAGAGCCTTTTGGTTCGAAATCTGATACAAGTCGGAACTGGGAGAGCTTTTCTTCTTCAGAATTTTCAGCGGATTTTTCGGATCTGGCCTTCATTTTATCACCGATTTCCGCCTGAGCAGGCGGGAATACGTAATTGCGAACCTATGCGCCTCATCTCGGATTTCCTGAACAAAAAGAGAAGCTTTTTCATCTTTTTTTATCGGAAGGGGCTTTTTAAGTCCTGGTACATAAATTTCCTCTTCCCTTTTTGCAAGGGAAATCAGCGGAACTCGGAGTCCGAGTTTTCGAAGTTCCTGAAAGCCCGCTGAAAGCTGGCCCTTTCCTCCATCAAGAATTATCAAATCCGGAAGCTCATGCCCGGCTTTATGCAGGCGGGAATAGCGCCTCCGCACTACCTCGGCAAGGGAGGCACAGTCATCGATGCCTTCTACGTCTTTTATCTTGAAGCGGCGGTAGTTGTGCTTATCGGGCCTGCCTCCTCGAAACTGCACCATCGAGCCAACCATTGCCGTACCCGAAAGGTGCGAAATATCGAAACACTCAATTACATTTGGAAGTTTGGGAAGCGCGAGTTTTGTCTGAAGGGCTTCAAGTTTTTTTCGAGCTCCAAAAAAGCGGATCTCTATATTTTTTCTTACTAAGTCAAGGAGCTCCTTTTTTTCTCCTTGTCTCGGAACTGTAATTTTTACCTTCTTTCCCCGAACATGGGATAGAAAATTAGAAAGCCCAGCATCTAAGGTTCTTGGCAGGATTAGTTCTCCTGGAGGTTCGTTTTCCGAATAGTATTGCACAAGAAAATCTTCCAAAAAGTTTTCCCCGGCTTCAAAAACAAAGTCCTGTTTTTCCTCAAGCGTACCCCTATAAACCTTAAAGAGTGTAAGGTAAACTGTTTCGGCCTCGACAAAGTAGTTTAAAATATCTTCATCTTTTTTCTTTTGCCGTTCCACATTTTGTTTTTCCCGGAGATATTCAAGAGCTGCAATTTCATCCCTGAGTTTGAGAGCTTGCTCAAATTGCTCTTTTTTTGCAAAAGCTTCCATTTCAGTCTTTAAAGTTTCAATAAGTTTCCCAGTATCTCCTTTTAGAACCGAAACCGCCTTTTGCACCTGAACTGCATATTCTTCTTCGGCAATTTCTCCGGTACAAGGGCCGCTGCAGACTCCCATATGGTAGCGAAGACAGGCTCGTTTAGGCAGGCGCTTACAGGTTCTGAGCCTGAAAGTCTTTCGGACGGTCTCAAAAATATAATCTCTTTCTTTTGCTGAGACAAAAGGCCCGAAAAAGTTTCCTCCTTCGCTTTTTTTCCGGGCAAGCTTAAGCCTTGGAAACTTTTCCCCGCTAAACTCGATGCCGGCATAGCGTCTGGAATCCTTGAGGCTAACATTGTATTTGGGCCAGTGTTTTTTAATCAGGGTGTTTTCAAGAAGCAGAGCCTCAACTTCCGTATTAGTAACTATAAAATCCAGCTTTTGGCTCGCTTGGATCAGCCTTTCAGTCTTTGGAGCCTGCTCTTTTTTCTGAAAGTAGCTGCTCACTCGTTTTTTTAGATCTTTTGCCTTCCCCACATAAAGTATGGTTCCGGCCTTGTCTTTGAAAAGATAGCAGCCCGGCAGATGAGGAAGGATCTCAAGGTCGATCATGTTTTTCCCCTTTAAAAATAGGTTTCAGGTTTGAAGAGGTTTATTTTGCTCCGTCTTCTTTTTTATAAAAGTTTCCAGCTCCCTGGGTTTCATAAACCTTATCAAGCCCGCTTTTATCGGAAACCCTTTCTGCGATCTTTTCTACAAGCTCTCTTCCAACTCCTGTTTTTTCTCCAGCAGACCCAAAAGTTTGCCCAAGCTTTTTAAGTTTCGGAGCTAGGAATCTGCCTGTATGGCTTTCTGGCACCCGGGCTACTTCTTCAGGTGAACCCCAAGCAACAATTTTTCCGCCTGCGTTTCCGCCTTCAGGGCCGAGATCTATAAGATAATCTGCAGCCTTGATAACGTCTAAGTTGTGCTCGATTACAACCACGCTGTTTCCTTTCTCCACAAGCTCATTTAAAACTCCAATCAACTTTTTCACATCATGAAAATGAAGCCCTGTTGTGGGTTCGTCCAGAAGGTAAACTGTTTTTCCTGTATCTCTTTTGGAAAGTTCTCGGGTCAGTTTGATTCGTTGAGCTTCCCCTCCGGAAAGAGTTGTAGAACTCTGGCCAAGCTTTATATAACCCAACCCTACTCTTGAAAGAGTTTCGAGTTTGTTTCGGATGGTAGGCACATTTTCAAAATGATTCCTAGCCTCTTCCACGGTCATGTCCAGCACCTCAGCAATGGATTTACCCCTATACTTAACTTCAAGAGTTTCCCGGTTATACCGGGTCCCTCCACACTCTTCACACTCGATATAAACATCAGGTAAAAAGTTCATTTCGATTTTGATCAGCCCGTCTCCTTGACAAGCCTCGCAACGGCCGCCTTTTACATTGAAGGAAAAACGGCCGCCTTTGTATCCTCGGATTTTTGCCTCTTTTGTCTCGGCAAAAGTCTGCCTGATTGCATCAAAGACCTTTGTATAAGTGGCCGGATTTGAGCGGGGAGTTCGGCCTATTGGACTCTGATCGATTACAATGACCTTGTCAATTTCAGAATCAAATCGGAGGCTCTCATATTCTCCTGGAATCAAACTTGATTTATTTATTCGCTTCCTCAGGGCTTTATATAAAGTGTCATAAATAAGGGTAGATTTTCCTGAACCTGAAACGCCTGTAACCACGGTAAAAACCCCAATCGGGATATTAACATCAATATTTTTCAGGTTATTTGCCCGACAGCCTTTCAGCCTTATGAAGTTTTGAGCTTGCCTCCGGAAGGTAGGAATTGGGATTTCTTTTCTCCCGGAAAGGTATTGACCGGTCAAAGAATCAGGATTTTGCTCAATTTCCTGAGGGCTTCCTTCCGCAACTACTCCTCCTCCTTTGATTCCGGCCCCGGGGCCGATATCAAGGACGTGGTCAGCAGCCCGGATTGTGTCTTCATCGTGTTCTACAACAACCAAGGTGTTTCCAAGATCCCTCAGCCTCTGTAGGGTTTCTATAAGTCGGGCGTTATCCCGCTGGTGGAGCCCTATGGAAGGCTCATCCAGAACATAGAGCACGCCCATGAGATTTGCGCCAATCTGAGTTGCAAGCCGGATGCGCTGGGCTTCCCCTCCGGAAAGGCTGCCTGCACTTCGGGAAAGAGTTAGGTAGCCAAGCCCTACGTGTTCTAGAAAACTCAGCCGGGAACGGATCTCTTTTAGAACCTGTTTTGCAATTCCTTCTTTTTTCTCAGAGAGTTTTAAATTTTTGAAAAATTCGATACATTCGGAAATCGAAAGCTTTGTTACCTCTACTATGGATCTGTCCGCAATTTTTACGGCCAAGACTTTCTTTTTCAGCCGCTGACCCTTGCAGCTCGGACAAGGCCTGACCTGCATGAATTTTTCAAGTTCTTTTCTTCGGTACTCGGATTTTGTTTGCTGATAAAGCCTTTCGCATTGCGGAAGTAAGCCTTCCCAGTTTCCTTTATGGGACCAGTGTGCATCTCCATTTTTCATACTCATGTGAAACTGGATACGTTCGTCTGAGCCATACATGAGGGCTTTGTACTGTTTTTCGCTAAGTTCTGCAATAGGAGTGAAGATCTCAAAGCCAAAGTGTTTTGCAACAGCTGCAAGGTGCTGGCTTCGGTAGCCATCCAGAAAATTCCGGTAAACAGCTACGGCTCCGTCTGCAATGCAGAGTTTTTTATCCGGAATAATAAGGTTGGGGTCAAATTCCATCTTTATTCCAAGCCCTTTGCAGGCCTTACAGGCTCCAAAAGGACTGTTAAAGGAAAACATCCGCGGCTGGAGTTCTTCAAAAGCCAGCCCGCAGATCGGACAGGCCAGCTTTGAGGAATAGAGGTTTTCTCGGCCTTCGGAATCAAGAGCAATCAAAAGCCCGTCTGCTTTTTTTAGGGCATTTTCGCAGGCTTCGATAAGTCTTGAGGGATCTTCTGCAGGGTCTAATCTGTCAATTACGACTTCAATGTCATGCTTTTTATAACGATCAAGAACAATCTCAGCATCCGTTCGGGAAATTATTCCGTTTACCCGAACTCTTGCAAAGCCTTCGGCATCTAGCTCTTTAAAAAGCTGCTGATAAGTGCCTTTTTTTTGGCGGATAAGAGGAGCAAGGAGGGTGAGCATCCCTTTCATATCAGAACTTATGCTGGCTGCAATTCGTTCTGGAGACTGAGCCTCAATTTTAATTTTATGCTCTGGGCAATAAGGAGTGCCCACCCTGGCAAAAAGGAGTCTCAGGTAATCGTAGATTTCCGTTACCGTTCCCACTGTACTTCGTGGATTTTTGGAAGTTGTTTTCTGCTCGATGGAGATGGCAGGGGATAAGCCCTCTATACTGTCCACGTCCGGTTTATTCATAAGCCCTAAAAACTGCCTGGCATAGGCTGAAAGTGATTCTACATAACGGCGTTGCCCTTCTGCATAGACCGTATCAAAGGCCAGAGTGGATTTTCCTGAGCCTGAAACGCCGGTAATAACAATGAGTTTGTCTCGAGGGAGTTTTACGCTTACATTCTTTAAATTATGTTCCCGAGCTCCCTTTATAACAATATTTTTCATATTTTTACACCCAGGGGTTTTAATTAGAAATCAGAGATTTAATTGAGGTTTAGCCGAGGTTATAATTGAATGTACAATTGAATCCAAAACTCGGGGTTTCAAAAAGAATCGCTTTTGAGAGTTCTGAAAGATTTCATCAGGTTATATTTATAATTTAGTACTTATAATTAATCTCTCTCAAAAATTCAAATTTTTGATTTCAAGTTTTAATCTAAGCATAGAAAAAGTAGGGCCCTTATTAATAAATATAGCTCGCGGACTGAAAGTATTCTGAATTTTTCCAGTATTTTGCCCCAGGTTTTTGTTCCCCTTGGCCCGGGAAGCCGGAAATACCGGGAAGAGTCAGAGTTTTTTTATTCTGAAATCACAGCACTCGTCCCTGTTTCCAATTGTTGAAACGGTTTCGATTTTCCATTTTCCGGGCAGGCTGCGAAGTACACTTGAAAATATTTTTCTGGTTAGCGTGCAGAGTATTGGGTTTCGTCGAGCGTCTTCCTTGCCACAAGGGCAGTCACTCCCTATGATTCTACAGCTTCCCTCCTGAGTTTCTGCCGTAAAAGTGCCTCCAAGCTGTTTCATTATATCTGCACAGATCACTCCAGCTTCTGAGAGCGTCAATTCTTTTTTCTCAAGCCGGTACATTTCAAGAACGGTTTTTTCAACCATACCCGTCATCTGGTTGATTATTATCTTTTTTTGTTCGGAGTGAAGGGGCTGAAAGAGGGTTGGAAGAATTGCAGTCAAGATGCTGCGGACTTTATTCTGGAGCTAAAGGGCGTTTTTTTCGGCCATTAACCTATCATGCAAACATTTTACCCGCAAAAGGGATTTTACCCGAGTTCTAAGTTCTATTCCATTTATGGGTTTTGTTAAAAAATCATCGGCTCCTACTTCGATGCCTTTGATCCGGTCGTTAAGTTCCGAAAGCGCCGTAAGCATAAGTACGGGAGTAAACTGGGTCTCCCCATCATTTTTAAGAATTTCACAAACTTCAAAGCCATCCATTTCAGGCATCATTACATCGAGCAAAACGATGTCAGGATCTTCAGCCTTTACTTTTCTGAGGGCTTCTTTTCCGTTGGAAGCCTGGAGCAGCTCATAAGGTTCTTTTGCAAGAAAGGCTTCCATTAGTTCCACGTTTTGTGGCATATCATCGACAATCAGAACTTTTGGAATTTCATTTTTTATCATAATAATTTCCTTCTTAATTAATTTTCCTAAAATCGGGCGATTTAATTCCTCTTTGCTTGTTGAAGTTTTCGCTATATCTAAAGATAAAGATAAAGATAAAGATAAAGATAAAGATAAAGATAAATATTAAACTGGACAGATCCCCTCTTTATCTTTTAATCTTAGATTAGAATTATGGTCTCCCCAGCTCAGTATTTTTTTAAAGCTTCGATTAGAGAACAGGTTAATTTTTCCAAGCTTTAGGAGCTTTACAATCCCTTTTAGGTTTATGCTCCGCTCTATAATAAATAATCTATATTATACAGTATGTCTATGTAAATATAAATGGGTATATAATTATAAATGTAAATATAATTATATACCCATTTATATACTCTATAAAATTCAACTTATCTAAAAATTAGATTTGTATAAGGGGCCTTAAGAGGTCCCTTAAAGCTCCATTTCGGAAGCCAATTTATTATGCAGTTTTTTGATTTCCCGAATCTTCTCAATGTTTTCGTTGCTGTCAAGCTCCTCAAAAGGCTGAAAAGGCTCAAGAGCAACTTCAACTACTATATCTGAGTGTGTAAGGATTTTTTCCTTTGCACGAACCCGAAAAGCTTCAAGTGCCCAGCGGCTCTGAAGCATTGCAGCTTCTAGCTTTTTCTTTATAGCAAGTTTGCCAATTTCTTCTACCGCAAGAGCTGCTTTGCTAAGCCCCTCATCCAGATAGCTTTCCGCAGCCTCATGCCCAATTTCTTCGACAAGTATTAGAGCACTTAAGGTCTCGCTTTCCAAGCTTTCCTCTACAGATTTCCTTCCTATTTCCCCAAGAAAGATAGCAGCGTTGATTACGGCTTCTTCCTGATTTCTCTTGGCAGAAGCAACCCCTATCTCTTTCAAAAAAAGCGCAGTACTGATTGTTATATCTCTTTCCTTTTGAAGATCCGGATTATTCCAAAGTTCCATTAGAGTCGTAACCGCAACCTTTGAGCCTGCTTCAAGCTCCTGTTCTGCGGCCGTTTTTCCGACTTTTCCTATGGCCAGCATATTTTTCCTGACCAGCGATTCAAACCCTTTCCCGGCCGCCGTTTTTGCCAGCTCTCCGAAAGCTAAGGTAGAATTTATCGCAAGCAGCTCCATTGCCGAGCCTGCAGCTGCAACTGCGATGTCCTCTAGTCCCTGGATTACCCTTTTTGCATCTTCAAGCTCTTTTTCTTCCAGAAAGCCTTCGGCAATCCCTTTAAGAGAATCAAGAGCCTGAAAAGCCCGGCTTTCGTCGCCTTCCTTCACCGAGCTAAGACCGGTATCTAAAGCGTCTGCTTCACTTAATGAAATCATTTTCTTGTATCCTTCCTGTAAACTGGCCCGGGCTTTTCTCTAGCTTAAATCAATTGATTTTTATTTTATTACTTAATCCGGGCATCGCCTTTCTTTAACTCTATAACTCTATGAATTTAGGAGGTTATTAGTGTTACTATCTAAAAACTGCTTTTCAAAAAAAGCCTTATCCTATTATTTCCGAGTCCCCGGAAGCCTTAATTTTTATTCCTTTGGAGCTTATTTCAAAAACACTTGTATAAGGCGAGACCGGTGTACTTCGCATTTTAGGAATATAGATATAACGTTCCATTTTACCAAGATAGCTGTTTTCTTTTACCAAAAGCCGAATAGAACCGTATGCAGAATACTCTGCAAGCTGATTTGTCATATTATAAGCGGCTTCGTCCATTATATAAAGAACTGTACATCCTTTTTTCATCAGAATATGGCTCAGGCCGTCAAATTCGTCCCTGAGTTTTCTGACCGAAAGCCGAATTGTAAAAACCCCAATATTATCGATAACAACGCATTCCGTACCTTCGGGGACAAGTTCCGCAAGATAAGGAAGTTCAAGGTCAAGCCCTTCAGGTTTGAAGCCGTAACGGGTTTCTTCTATCCTTTCTGTGCGACTTTCAAAGACGCGTTCGATTATAAGTTGGCCCTTTTCATAATAGGGCTCAAGGTCGTGCTCGAGCATGCGGGCCTGCTGAAGAATGTCTTCTGGAGTCTCTTCTGTTGCGATTAAGACGCATTTTTTGCCTTCCTGACAGGCCCGGTAAAGATAGTGAATTCCGAAAATGGTTTTTCCTGACCCAGCAACGCCGGTTATTAAGATTACCTTCTTTTTCGGATATCCTCCACTTAATTTTGAATCCAGTTCCTCTATTCCTGTGGAAACCCGTTCCATTTTTTATAACCTCCCTTTCAAATCAAGAATTGAATTCACTATTTCTATTTTGTCATTTAGTGTGGTTAAACTTAGTTTGGCTAGCTTGGCTAGTTTTTTATTGGATTGTTAATATATTATTTAATTAGCGTATTCTTCCATAAGAGCCTATTTCAACTTCTCAGACATTATAAGTTAATATAAGTTAATTTGCTTGTTTTTTTCCCGTTTTTCATAGCTCTAATGAGAAAACTTTAATATAAGAACTCCCTATCTGTATTCCTGCATAAGGGCTCGTAGGGTAGCCAGGATATCCTAATGGGCTTCGAAGTAACCCCAGACTCAAAAATAAATTTAAGTGGTTTACGAAGATACCCATTGACTCGTGTTCGAATCGCGGCGAGCCCGTTTTCTTTTTTTACAAAGATATTTTGTCGAAATTAAAGCTAAAACTGCTTTTAGTGACTTAAATATTTTAATAAAAATCTATATTTATATTTGCTGCGATTCTTAAAGTTGGGGATATTAGGATTTTAAAGGGGCCTTTTTTTTCATTTCAGCCAGATTCACAAGCGAGGTCCAAATAGACGACCTATTCTGTGAAAAGTCCGAAATGATTAAGGGCTGATGCAATAATTCATCAGCTTTTCCCCTACTGGTTTCTTACAAAACGGGCTTAGTATATTGGAGGAATTCACATATGCAAGTTCTGGCAATAAATTCCAGTCCTAAAATGGAGAAAAGCAATACGGATTTGATCTTGAAACCCTTTCTTGAAGGGATGAAAGCAGGCGGGGCAGAGGTGGAACTTTTCTATACAAGGAAACTTAACATCAATCCCTGCACAGGAGAGTTAGACTGCTGGCTGAAGACTCCGGGTAAATGCTACCAGAGAGATGATATGGACCTTCTTTATCCTAAAATTGATGCGGCAGATCTAATTGTTTTTGCAACTCCGGTTTATGTGGACGGGGTTACAGGGCCTATGAAAAACCTGATTGACAGGATGCTTCCTAGAGTAGAACCCTTTTTCGAGATACGCGATGCTCATTGTCGGCATCGTGTGCGTGGAGGTCCAAAGCCCTTAAAATTTGTGCTGGTTTCCAACTGCGGTTTTTGGGAAATGGATAATTTTGATTCCCTCCTCGTATATATGAAAGCTTTTTGCAAAAACGCTTCTGCTGAATTTGCAGGCGCTTTGCTTCGGCCGCATGGGGAAGCCCTGCCTATAATGCTTGAGCTGGGAGAGCCAATAGCTGAGATTTTCAAAGCCGCAAAAAAGGCAGGCTTTCAGCTTGCACAGGGTCAGGAGATGTCTCAGGAAAGCCTTGATACAGTCAGTCGTGAACTTCTGCCAAAGGAAAGGTATGTGCAGATTGTAAATCAGTATTTTCAGCAATGTCTGGAAACTCCAGCGAAGCAATAAGAGCTAGCTACAGCATAATTTTGCCGGAGGCTACTAATATCTCCGGTACAAATTCCTATTATAATAGTTACAGGAATTGCTAATAATAAACTGCTAACAAGACCTGTACAGGGGGAATATATATACTTCCATCAAAGGAAATGCGGGCAGTGGAACTTGGGCTTTTAGCGGTTGATCAGCAGGATGAAACCGAAATTTTGCGTGTTTTTAATTCCCTGCGGGAACTTGGAATAAGGCTTATCCGAGAGGAGAAAGCTGGCAGCAGAAGGCAGGAATTGGAGAGTGGCTCTGAGGCTCAAAAAATTATTGCAGAAATTGGAGAAATTGGAGCTGCGGCCTCAAAGGCAAAAATTCCGCTTGGAGTTTTTGCAGGGGCTGTCTCTCTTGGAGGATTGGGGCAGGAAGCTGCAAAAGCTGGCAATTCCGAGTTACTCCTCCGAGCTGCTCAGGCGCTTGGAGAGCTTGGAAAAACTGCAGCCAGAGCAAAACTGGAGCTTCCTTTCCGAGTTACGGCTTCAGCGCTTCGAGAAATTGGAAAAGAGGCCGCAGGGCAAAAAATGGAAGAAGCTTGCATAGCAAGTCAGCTTTTATTAAAAGAACTTGGAGAGCTTGCAGTGCAAGAAAAAGAATGCTTTGGATTTGGGGAAGTTTCAAATTGTATTTTGGGTTCTTTGAGGGAAATTGGAAAAGAGGCTGCAGGAGAAGGGCTTGAGACTGCTGCCGCAAGTGTTGGGGTTTTGCTTGAGGCTGCCCAGCTCCGACTAAATTCCGAATTTTCAAAACTTGGAATGCGAAATTTCGGGGAGCGTCGGTATTATGAAGAAAGTTGTAATGCTCCTCAATGTCTTGGGGAACTTGGAATAATCTCAGCTCAGCAGCAGCTGAAAAATGTCGCAGCACAGGCATATCTATCTCTAGGTCTCATTCGAAAAGATGCCGCAGCTAGGTACCTTGGAAACACAGCTCTCAATGCGGAGGCTCAGCTGGCCTCTTTTGAAGGGGTAATCTTCCTTTCTGAAAGTGCAAAGGAAAACCGAAAGGATGTTGAAAAGCTGCAAGCTGAGATTTCAGGTCGTTTGGGCCAGGTTTTTTAATCCTGATAAAAGGATTTCTGATAAAAAGGCAGAAAGTTTTGGGCCAGAGAAGAGAGCTTTTTAGTGGAAGTTCCGGATCTATTTTAAAAATATAGGAAGACTAATTTAGAATAAGCTATAATGAGATAGGTGTTTGAGCAGGGTACAAAGTGCTAACTGAAAAAAAAGTTTAATGTGGCTCTGCTTTTGTAAAAAATGAGTAGTCTAGGGGTGTAAATATTTTCTCGATAAACGAAAAAAAAGCAATTGAATTGGGTGATGCCGGCTTAAGTGCAGTCCGGGAAAAAAAAGAGTATGAAGCTATTCAAAATCTTAAATACCTGCAAGAACTTGGGGTAGAACTGATTAATGAAAATTTTGAAAAGGAAAGTAGGACTGTAGCTATATCTCTTCGGAATATAGGCAGCAAAGCCGCGCTGAATAAGCTTGAAGAAACGTCAAAGGTTGCTCTAAAGCTCCTTAGAGAGCTTTCTGAAAAGGCTTTTGAAAAAAAATATGCCGATACGCTCTTTTCGCTTGCCCGAGCTCTCCAGGAAATTGGGAAAAGTTCGGCAAAAGCTGGGCTAAAACTTCCTTCAAAACAGGCGGTTGAAGGGCTTGAAGAAATAGGCTTAAAAGCCGTGGAGCACAAAATGGAAGTTTTGACCCTTTGGTCTACGCTTGCGCTTGGGGAAATCGCTTACGAAGCTGGAAAAAAAGAACTAAAAGCTCCGCAAGCAAGGGCAAAAGCTGCTCGTGAAGCCATAATAAAGGCAGCCGAAGCTAAAGCTTTTGTTACCAGAGCCCAGATTGAGCTTTATCCTCAACTGATTTGTGATACGGTTAAGAGTTTTGGAGATTATCCCGCTCTTGCTCCTGCAGGCTATGAGCCCACTTCCGAGAAAACCCCTAAGGCCAATGAGGAATTTACGGAAGAGGAGTTTTTTAAAGGAGAATCCGAAAATAAAGCAAAGGAATAAACCCCGAATTAAAGTCCGGTTTATCCTTCTTCTTATTCTTTCCTCTATTTTTTATATATCCGCTCAAATTTCATTTCCATTTTCTAAATTTCTGAAATTGTTTTTCTGAATTTCGGGGTTGGTTTTATCTACTGTAAAGAGCTGTATATGGCATTTGTTTAGTAAACTCTGGCTTAAAAGAATCGGATTGATTCAAAAATGATTGATATGAGCAATCCAGAAAAAAATAAGAAAAATGAAAATTCTGGGTCTTCTGGATCCCAGAAAACATGTCCGGAAAACGCATCGAAAATCACTATCATCTGTTCTGCTCCAGACCTTGCCAGCCAGAACATAAGAAAGCATCTTCTTGCTCTTGGGGAGTGGAAACCCTTGACTTTGCCCGAAAATTCTGGCTTTTCCGCAGTTTACGAATCTGCAGAAGGGCGATTCAGGCTTGCGGATATTGAGGAGATGCATATCTTTTCGGACGGAATTGATAACAAACTTGCAAAAGCAGGGTTTCCGGCTTCTCTTCTTATCTTTGCCTCCAAGCACAAAAGTAAACAGGAAGTAAATTCCCTGACTGTACATTGCACAGGAAATTCTTCTCCCGAAGCTGGCAGGTTTGGGGGCCGTCCAAAAGAACTTGCAGTTGCAGCCCCTTCGGCCATGAAATCAATTCTTCTGGCAATAAAAAAACTTGCTGAGGAAAAGGAGTTAGGCTACGATGTAACCCTTGAAGTCACCCACCACGGCCCAACCGAGCTAAAGGTTCCCTCCCTTTATGCTGAGATCGGAAGCACGGAAATCCAGTGGCAGGATCCGGAAGCAGGAGAGGTTCTTGCAAAAGCTATTCTGGCTGTTTCGGAAGAGAAAAATGGCCCTACAGCTCTGGGTTTTGGAGGCGGACACTATGCAACCAGGCAAACTGGGCTTTTGTTTGAGACTGAAATCTCTTTTGGGCACAATTTCCCCAAGTATCAGCTGGAATTCGTAGATGAGGCTCTGGTTAAACAGGCCGTTGAAAAATCAAGAGCTGATTTGGTTTATTTTGATAGAAAATCCATGAAAAGTGCAGATAAAAAGCGGATTGCTGGTATCGTAGAAAAAATAGGCCTTCCGATTCTAAAAGAGTCTGAAATCCGGGATAAATATTCAAAGAGCGTGACCGAAGAAGTATGATCCAAATTGAGCTTTTTCCTCTACTCTTTCGTTTTTTGCTTGGTGGAAGCGCAGTTGCAGCCTCAACCCTTGCTGCAAAAGCCTTTGGAGGGCGTATAGGAGGCGTTTTTGCGGCTTTTCCAGCCGTATACCTTGCCGCAATCCTGAGTCTGGGTCTTGATTCCAGTGGGCAAGAGCTTTTGCTCCTTTCGGAACAGGTTTCAAAAGGAGCTCTTGTGGGTATGTTAGCCGACATCGCTTGTGCCCTTGCAGCTAGTTCCCTGATTCTTAAATACGGCTGGAAATCCGGGCTTGCTCGGGCGCTTTTAATCTGGGCTGTTCTGGCTCCAGCAATCTATTTTGCCTGGTTTGGTTTTTGAATGTCTGAGCTTCTCTAAAGTTTTAGATATTTTGGAAAAAAAGGTGATCTTTATGGAAATAAATCTGCGGGATCTGACTTTACGTTTTATCCTAGGCGGAATG
>JAQUFK010000143.1 GCA_028684695.1 Methanosarcinaceae archaeon
TTCCGTTATTTTAAGGATTTCTTCTTTTGTAAACGGGAGTTTTTTTGAAACCATTATTTTTTAACCCCTCTTATTGGGTAACCTTATTGGGTAATTAGGAATGGAATTTGGGATTTTTGAGCTACTTAAGATTTGAGAAAATATTTTGGATTCAAACATGCAATAGCTTTTCATGCTCTTAAGATTTTGGGATTTTTTTGATTCCTTGGATTTGGTTTTTGGATTTAATCTGCATTAGTAGACCCCTTCTTGACTTAAGAGTAACCAATAGCTTAATAGCTTAAGAGTTTAAGAGTCAGAGTCCGCTTGAGCGAGTAAAGCGAGCGAAACGGACATCGGAATAGCTCGTTTGGCATGGATTGGAATGTTAGTTAGATAAATCAAATTCCCTCAAAATAATGTCCTGTGCTATATATAACCTCAGCTTGCTTAAGCTTTCCCCGCTTGCCTTCAAGCGCTTGTCTATAAGCCCTAACAAGGCCTTTTATATCTTTTTCCTTGTTAAGGCTAAGTTCAAGTTTCAAAACATCAGCTCCACTTGCCTTTAGTTCTTTGAGATGATCCAGCATGGAAAGCACCTTGCTATTATAGATGAGCGTCCGAGAACCCCAGCGTTTTATTGGGAAACGCTGCTCTTTATGATCAAGCAACCAGGCTTCGCTCTCCGGCTTTGCAAGACCCAGCTCAAGCAGGGGCCCAAGAAGATCGTGTTCCGTTACAAGCATCTGTTCCCGCCCATGGATCGTAAGCTCGATTTCTTCCTCGCAGCCTGCAGCTTCAAGCCTTTCGGAAACGGCCCGGGTTTCTTCTAGATTCAGCTCACTTGAAAGCCCCACCCGATATGCTCCGGCTTTTCCAAAAGTATTGACCGTAAAGGAATTGAAAGCTACAAGCTCTTTTTTCGCAACAAAAGGGATTTCAAGCTCTTTTGCAAGTTGTAAGGTTCCAAAATCCGCACAAGCCACAGAAAAACCGGCATCCTTTATATTATTTAGAATAGGTAAAAGAGCTTTGAGTTCGTGATCATGGGCGATCTGGGGAAGAGAAAATACAATTTCAAGCCCTTTTTTGAGCAAAGAAGTAAGTTTTGGCCTATTTTCGGAAGAGAATAAATCATAAAAGCTCTCAACTGGCAAATAAACAATATCCGCCTTTCCTTCTGCAGCCTGAAAAAGACTCTCTACGTTTTTAACCTCAACACTTAGACGCAGCTTTTTGGAATTCTTTTTTGCTGCCTTTGGGCTTTCTCCAGATTTATCAACCTTATAAAGGGAACTTAGCTTTGAAAGCTGCGGGCTTTTTAGCTCCCTTCGGGGAAGCTTCAGAACTTTGCGAAGTAATAGATCCATAGCCTCCCTTCGAGCTCCTTTAAGAACCCCTACCGGAATAAATATTTCTTCATCAACATCAAGCTCAAGGCTCCCTAGCTCATAAGGAGTATCTCCAAGTTGCTCCAGCCCTTTTCTAATTTTTGCTTTATCTGTCGGAGCTTTCTTTGCAGGTTGAACAACATAATCGGCTTCAAACTCTACAGAGCCTGCAAGAGGACTCTCAACCAAAAGCTTAAGCTTTTCTCCTTTCCTGGCTTTTACCAAGAGATTTACAGGAAGAGGCTTTAATTCAATATTTTGAAGTTGCTCAAGGAAACGCTTGTCTGTTGTAAGAAAAACTTCATCCTGAAGGCTGACCACTTTTCCGGTTTTAGGACTAATCTCAAGAGTAACTTTGTCCCCTTTATATGCCCTTTTCAGGCGATCGCCGTTTCTTGAAATTATACCATTTATTGAAGAGCCCAACATTCCAGTTCGGGTCTCAACTTGAGTATGAATTCCAATCCCATCCTCCACCTGAATATCTTCCTGAAGGCAAAGCGTTATTCGGGCATGGGGATAGGAACGCGAAACATTTACGACTTTTCCTAAAAAAACTCCGTAATTTGTACTGTATTCGAGATGAGTAACTTCTTGATCTCCAAGAACAAAACCCTTTGTAAAGCCTCGACAGAAAAGTTTTGCAAGCTCTGTTTTTTTCTCTTCAAGCTCCTCTTGGCTTAAAGTTTTCCCAGAGCTTAAAAGACGCTGCACCGCCTCTTTATATATAGCTGAAACTCCAGTTACATATTCGGGTTTTTTCATCCTCCCCTCAATTTTTAGACTTTCAACTCCGGTTGAGACGATTTTATCCAGACCTGGTAGAGTAAAAAGCTCGGCGCAGCTTATAGGATAATCTCCTCCGATTGCTTTATTCTGAGGCTTTCCTTCCACCATAAGCTGATACCTCCATCTGCAGGGTTGAGCACAAGCTCCCCGATTCCCGCTTCTTCCGCTTACGAAACTACTAAAAAGGCATTTGCCAGAGTAAGAATAACAAAGAGCCCCGTGGATAAAGACTTCAACTCCAAGCTTTGTAGCTGCTACAATTTCCTTAAGTTCGCTTGTGGAAAGCTCTCGAGATAAAATTACCCTTGAAGCTCCGAGCTCTTCTACAAAGCGAACTCCGGCTTTGTTATGAATTGTCATTTGAGTACTAGCATGCAAGGGAAATTCAGGGTAGATTGTATTTAATAAGCTGAAAAGACCCGGATCTCTGAGAATTATTGCGTCAATTCCTGCAGCATAAGCCTGATCTATTATATCCAAAGCAGGCTGAAGTTCTTCTTCTTTTAGCGGAATATTAAATGCAAGATAAAGTCTAACCCCGCGGGAGTGGGCAAGTCTGATTGCTTTTTTGAGTTCTGGTTCTTTGAAGTTTTTTGACCCCTGCCGGGCGTTAAACTCCCCTACCCCAAGATATACGGCGTCTGCCTTTCCTTTGAGAGCTCCAAGAAATGCCTCATAATCCCCGGCAGGAGCCAGAATTTCCGGGGATTTGTTTTTTCTGATCTTTTTATTCAAGTATGTTCAGCTCTTGGAATTTTGTGATTGTTTTTCTGTTTGAAAGAAAAGAAAGGGGATGATTGAGATGAATCTGAATCGGTTTAAGAGGGTCTTTCTATAAAAGAGGATGGTTTTCTGATTTTTTAGCCTAAGGAATCTAATTAGGAAAGGATATATATTAAATATATATTTATTTTGATTTATTGGGAGGGGTTTTTGCCGTATCAGGAAAAGCTCCTGAAAAAAGCCCGGGAAAGATAGGAATGAATTCTACAATTAGGAAAGCAGACGTCCATAATTTCAAAAATGAGCCTTTTTTCGGGCTGAATGTGTAAAAAGTATGAATTAATGAGAACTAATTAATACATAAATCATAGAATGTCCATAAATTCTAAAAAAAGATCCTATTTGTAGAATTAGATATTAAGAATCCCGGGATATTTTTAATAAATAATACATAAAGGATATGGGGTATCCATAATTGTATGAGATATCCATAATTGTTTTGCTGTATTCATCGCATTTTAGCTTTCTATCTGCTTTTTATATTTAATTCAGCATAAATTCGCCTCAATGAAGCTGCTAAAATCCAAAAAAATTCGGCGCCGGGAAAAACATATTGAATTTGTGGGAGCGCAGAGGATAGAGGTGATGGGGGGTCGGGGGAAGAGGAGAAAGGAGAAGAAAAATGAATTAAAAACAGGAAATAAAAGCTCTAAATCCTAAAGAAAAGATTTCTCTAAATTACTTGATAGAGATTTAAAAAGTTGAAAATGAAAACGGTTGAAAAAAAAGTTGGAGAATTAGAATTTACTCCTCTCCAATCCATTCCCGTACCTTTTCCGGATTATTTTCAATCCACTTTGCAGCTGCCTCTTCAGGTTCCATGCCGTTTTCAATATCTACCATTACGGACTGGATATCTTCATGAGTCCAGTGAAATCGCTCAAGGATTCCATATAAATTAGGCATATCTGCCTGCAACCCTTTTCTTGCAAGGGTTTCCACATGATCTGCCTCACAAAAAACTCCTTTAGGATCTTTCAGTAACTTAAGCTCCCAGCGATTAAAAGCCCAATGAGGGTGCCACAAGGTTACAACAATAGGTTCTCCAGCATCCATAGCTTTTTTTAAGGAAGCAATCATTGCTGCATTACTGCTTGCAATAAGCTCCATATCAAGTCCATACTCTTCAACTGCAGTCTCAGCCATATCCATCGTACCTGAGCCAGGATCAATGCCAATTATTTTGCCGTCGAATTTGTCTTTATTGGCATTGAGATCTCCAATTGAGTTAATTTCTTCCATTTGTGCAGGAACAACAAAACCTATGGGACAATTTTCAAGGTTTGTTCCAACTGAATCGACCTTGTCTTCATAGAGATTCCAGTAATGAACCTGGGTTTTTGGAAGCCAAGCAGAAACCGTAAAATCAAAGTTACTGCTTGCAAGTCCCTGATAAAGTGGACCCGCATCAACATGCATGATTTCTACATTTTCATAGCCTGCCTGCTGAAGAACCTGCTGAATAACATTAGTGCTTGCAATTTCAGTTTCCCAGAGAACATAGCCAATCGTTATTTCTTCTTCAAATTCGGAAACCTCCCCCTTAGCTTCATTTTCTGTTTTTTCAGCACAACCTACCCCAAAAAGGCAGATGCCAAGTACAAGACCTATTATTAAGACCGAACTTATTTTTTTTCCATAAAATTTATTCAAATTACCTATAGTATCTATTTTCAAAATATCTACGACCAATATTTTTGCTTTTATACCTGAATTAAGAAAAAATGATATGGAGAAGAAATATTACTCCTCTCCAATCCATTCCTGTACCCTATCAGGATTATTTTCAATCCACTTTGCAGCTGCCTCCTCTGGAGCTGTGCCGTTTTCAATATCCATCATAATGCTCTCAATCTCTTCATGGCTCCAATCAAACCTTTCAATAATACCATAGAGTCTGGGCATATCTTCTTTTAGACCCATTCTTGCAAGAGTTTCAACATTATCTTCTTTTCCGTAAATGCCTTTTGGATCCTCAAGATATTTAAGATCCCAACGCTCAAAAGCCCAATGAGGGCTCCAAAGCGTTACAACAATTGGTTCCTTTGATTCAATAGCGGATTTAAGCGCTGCAAGCATTCCCGCATTGCTGCTTGCAGTAAGCTCCATATCCAAACCGTACTCAGCTATTGCGGTTTCAGTAAGGTCCATAACTCCAGCCCCTGGATCAATCCCAATAATTTCCCCCTCAAAAAGCTCTTTATTGGCATTGAGCTCTTCAATAGAAGAAACCTCCACATAGGGGGGAACTACAAGTCCTATAGGACAACCTTTAAGGTTTACTCCAACTGGATCAATTTGGTCTCCATACTTCTTCCAGTAATGAATCTGCGTTTGGGGGAGCCAAGCCGAAGTTGTAAAATCAAATTCGCCTTTTGCAAGCCCATGGTAAAGAGGACCTACATCAACATGCATGATTTCTACATTTTTATAGCCTGCCTGTTGAAGAACCTGCTGAATAACGTTGGTACTTGCAATTTCTCCGTCCCAAAGGACATAACCAATCGTTATTTCGTCCTCATATTCGGATCCAG
>JAQUFK010000008.1:0-14127 GCA_028684695.1 Methanosarcinaceae archaeon
TATTTTATAGGAGTCCTCATTACCTTCCTTGCAGCTTTCTATATGAGAACCCTTCCCAAAGCCTGGGTATTTCTTTCAAACGGCTTTGTAAGGTTTGGAGGAAACGACCCCTGGTATCACCTAAGAAATGTAGAATCGATCTTGCATAATTTTCCCAATATGCTCTGGTTTGATGCATATACTCATTATCCATACGGGACGGAGCAGGTTTTTGCACCTCTCTATGATATGTTTCTTGCAACAGTCATCTGGATCCTGGGGGCAGGGAACCCAAGCCAGGATCTAATCTATACAGTCTGTGCCTACTGGCCCTCTTTTCTTGGAGCTTTAGTATTAATTCCTACTTACTTTGTCGCAAAATGGATTTTTAATGACAGGCGCATAGGCCTCCTGGCTATAATCCTTCTTGCAGTTCAGCCCGGCCAATTTTTTTCAAGAGCACTAATCGGCTTTAATGATCACCACATTGCTGAGACATTACTTAGCACGCTTACAGCAATGTTTTTTGTAATGGCTCTGAAAAAAGCGGGAAATTCGGAAATTTCCTTTGAAAAAATAAAAAACCAAGATTTTAAGGGTTTAAAACCTGCGCTTCCATACCTGCTGCTTACAGGAATTTCCCTTGGAGCCTATGCTCTTGCTTGGAAAGGGGCCCTCTTTTTTGCCTTTATCCTTGGAGTCTACCTTACAATTCAGCATGTAATTGACCATCTGAAAGGAAAATCCCCCGATTACTTGGCAATTTCAGGGATGTTTGTTTTTGCAATCGCACTTTTTATGATAATGCTTACCCCTTTCCTTGGAGGTACAAAGGGACTGTATATAAAAGGCTTTTTAGTAGGCCTCCTTGCTTTTCCGATACTTTCCGGAATCTCTTATTATATGAAAGAGAATAAATTCCCGAAATTGTACTATCCAATCGCTTTACTGATAATCTTTGGGGCAGGCCTTTTGCTGGCTAAAACCTTTTCCGAACCTTTATATGCCCTCATAATGAGTGTGTTCAGCTACTTTATGCGTACTGGAGGAGGGGTCACAATTGCCGAGGCAGCTCCCTTTTTTGGAAGGCCGAATCATCCATATCCCCTCTGGGAGAATTTTACCCTTGGAGGCTACTTTGTATTTCTGAGTTTGGCCTTTTTAGTCTATGAAGCTTTCAAAAAAAACAGTCAAGAGAAGAATTTCCTCCTTGTCTGGACCTTGATGATTTTTTGGGCCCTGCTCCAACAAAACCGTTTTGCTTATTATTTTTCGGTAAATGTGGCTATTCTCTCAGCCTACATGGGACTAAAAATTGCAGATTGGATGGGCTTTAAAGCACTTGGAATTGATTTTAAAGCAAAAGTAAATCAGGGAGCAGAGCTTCCGGCATTTCTCAAAAGTAAAATCAAGACAAAGCAGATCCTCTCAATTCCAGTTTTGCTGATTATCGTACTGGCGCTTTTCCTTCCAAGCTACGGGATTTCAATGCAAATAGCAAAAGGAACAGGGGGTCCCAGTGGACAATGGATGGAGTCTTTGCTCTGGATGCGTTACTATACCCCGGATCCTGGCCTTGATTATTATGAAAATTATGAAAGGCCTGCTGAGGGCGAACTTTATCAGTATCCAGATACTGCCTATGGAGTCATGTCCTGGTGGGATTTTGGGCACTGGATAGAAACAATTGCCCGAAGGATTCCAAACGCCAATCCTTTCCAACAAGGAATAGGCGGACGTAGAGTAAGCTTAGAAGAAGAAAATAAACCAGGAGCAGCTCCTTTCTATACAGCAGCTTCAGAAGAAGAAGCGACAGCTGTCCTTGAAGCGATTCACCCTGATCCGGAGAAGGCTGGAGCTCGATATGTTATTTCTGATGGGTATATGACCACAGAGTCCTTTGGGGCAATACCTGCCTGGACCCTAGATGATGAAGGCTACTATCAACAATTCTGGATGGAAAATGGGTTTTACTCTATTTACTCTATGCGTTACTACAATTCCATGATGGCTCGATTGCATCTTATGGATGGAAATGGGCTGAAACAGTATCGTATGGTCCATGAATCTTGGGGCGCGGCCAAAGATGAAATTTTACATAAGCAGATTTATAATAATATACATGGAGGAGCCATTCCAGAGGTTGAGTCCGGATATGTTAAGATCTTTGAATATGTGAAAGGAGCCAGGATAAAGGGTGTTGCAGCTCCGAATGAGACGGTTTCAATAAAGGCGGACATTCTTACAAACTGGGATCGGAATTTTAAGTATACTCAGACAACAACGGCCAACTCTTCAGGGAATTTCGAATTTATCGTGCCCTATTCGACTGAAGGGCCGATTCCGGGCGAAACCCAGTTTGATACGGCTCCTGCAGCTCCCTATATCCTAAGCTATGGAAATACGACAGAAGCTGTAAGAGTTAGTGAAAAGGCCGTGCTGAAGGGAGAGGAAATAGTAATTTAAGGAGCTTTAGAAATTCCTTTTTCTCTTTCCTTCTTTTCTTTTTAATTTCCCTTTTTCTAGTTTTTTTCCCTTCTTTACTTTTTAATTTCTAAGAAGGACTTTCTTTTCTTAAGAGAAACTTTAGGAACTTTCTTTTTCAGAATTAAGGCTTGGATTTGATTCCAAAAGGCTTTGGCATCCGCTAGCTACAAATAGCATTAATAAAACCTAAATTCCCAGGTGAAATAAATGAAAAACCCGATAAAAGGCCGAGTTTGGATTTATGGGGACG
This sequence comes from Methanosarcinaceae archaeon, assembly GCA_028684695.1. GTDB lineage: Archaea > Halobacteriota > Methanosarcinia > Methanosarcinales > Methanosarcinaceae > JAQVBP01. Next base: position 2,717 of record JAQUFK010000008.1, read on the forward strand.
ATATTGATACCGATGTTATCATTCCCGGCAAGTATTTGAGAACCAAAGACATGCAGGTCTTTGCGGCTCATGCCCTGGAAGGAATTGATCCTGAGTTTTCAAAAAAAGTAAGAGAGGGAGACATCTTGGTTGCGGGCAACAATTTCGGGTGTGGCTCTTCAAGAGAGCAAGCTCCACTTGCCTTAAAATACGCAGGAGTAAGCTGTGTTGTCGCAAAGTCCTTTGCCAGGATCTTTTTTAGAAACGCAATCAACGTAGGCCTTCCCCTCATGGAAGCCGAGCTTGAGTGTAAAGAAGGAGAGGAAATTGAAATTGATCTTCTGAAAGGAAAAGCCCGGACTGCCTCAGGAATAACTTTCAAAGGTAACCAGCTCCCAAACTTTTTGCTTGAGATCCTTCAGGATGGGGGGCTTGTGGCTCACAGAAAAAAATTACAGGAGCAGCCAAAAGAAGCCTGAATTTGAAAAAGCGTTTAAGTTAAAATTAAAGATTCCTATGATTTTTCCAGAAGAATACAAATATGTGGGGGTTTCAAAGGCCCTTTCCGAAGGAAGGGAAGAACCCATTTATTTTTTGACAGAATACCTTATAATTGAAAAGGAACACCTGGATAAAGGAAAGGCTGAAGAGCCGGAATACTCCGTATACCAGGTAAAAAAAAGCGGGGAGGGTTTGCTTTGCAAGGTAGAAGCCCTCAAGCCCCTTGCCACTGGAGCCGAGGTTCTAAAGTATGAAAAAGAACTCAACATAAAAGACCGGACTCTTCTTATCGAAACTGCCTCAAAGCTCTGCACTGGTAAAGTAAATACTGTTATTTTCACAGGCACAGATAAACACGTAACACTCGTTCACAAGCCGGATCCTTCAGTAATCCTTGAAATTGAAATTTTGGATATTGCCCCTCCGGAGCCTTCCTGGCTTACCGAGGTGGTGCGCAGGCTTGAAGCTAGCGGAATATTTGGAGACCTTCAACTCCGGTTTACGGAAAATACTATTAGTCTTAGACAGTTTGAAGGAGAATCGACGGTTTTTCCCTGCAGCTCCTCCGGCCTCAAAGGCAAATGTCTGGATTCAGACTTCTTAAGCGAAGATGGCCATCTTCTTGTAGGTTGTGAGATTTCAAAAGCTCTTTTTGAAATGCGGTTTCCAGAGCTTAAATACTCTTTTGTAAATATTTGTCCCTTCAAGTCTGAGTTAGTCCTACCCTCAGGGCCTTTTATCACCCGCTGTTGCAGATCGGAAAAATCAGGGTTTGTAACAATTAACGGCTTTGAAGGAGTAGTTGTGCACTGGGGAGCTTCGGAATATCAGGTTTCAGAGGCTATCCGAAAGCTTGCAGAAAAACTCCGGGAAAAACAATCAATTTGAAAATGGGAGCTCTATTCTAATTTTAAAGGAGCAAAAATAAAAATGCTTATTCTGACTTATTTTTTGCTGGCTTTTGGCCTTGCAATGGACGCCTTTGCAGTCTCAGTTTCGAGTGGCTCTACACTAAAGCCTTTTCGTATAGGAGATGCTTTAAAAATGGCAACTTTTTTTGGGGGCTTTCAAGCCCTTATGCCAATTGCAGGCTGGCTTGCGGGAAATAGAGTAAGCGCTTTCGTTTCGGACTGGGCCCCCTGGATTGCTTTTGGGCTCTTGGCTTTTATCGGTGCCAAAATGATTTATGAGGCTTTTTTTGGAAAAGAGGAAAAGCTAAGTTCTCTAAACTATCCTTTGCTTTTTCTGCTGGCTGTGGCAACAAGTATAGACGCGCTTGCAGTTGGAATCAGTTTTGCAGTATTAAAAATCCCTCTCCTTATTCCTGTTATAATCATAGGCTCAGTAACCTTTGGAATGGTTTTTTTAGGCGCAATTCTTGGCTCTAGACTGGGCCATTTCTTTGAGCGTGAGGTCGAGGTGCTTGGAGGGCTTATCCTGATAGGGCTCGGAGGAAAAATCTTAGCTGAACATCTGCTCTGGGGTTAAACCCGGCTTTTTTAGGGCCCCTTTTTCTATCTAAATGCTTCGTCAGCTTTATATCCTTCCGTCTTCTCTTTCCCGAATGAGGCGATAAGAATGAAACTTGCTGTAATTGAAGGCGACGGCATAGGCAAAGAAGTAATTCCCGTAGCTTTAGAGGTTCTAGCCGCTTTTGAGCTCGGGATTGAAAAAGTGCCTTTAGAACTCGGTTATGCTCGCTGGCAAAGGACCGGAGCTGCGCTTACGGCTGCAGATCTGGAGCTTATAAAAGAATGTGATGCGGTTTTGTTTGGAGCAATTACCACCATTCCTGATCCTAATTATAAAAGTATTCTTCTAACTCTTCGAAAAGAGCTTGAGCTCTATGCCAATATACGGCCCATAAAACCTCTTCCCGGAATTACGGGAGTGACTGGCCGAAGGGATTTTGATTTTGTAATTGTCAGAGAAAATACGGAAGGACTTTACTCAGGGCTTGAGGAACTGCATGAAGACCTTGCCTATACCCGGAGGGTCATCAGCCGGAAAGGCTCTGAGAGAATTGCCAAAGCTGCCTGCGAGCTTGCAAAAAAGCGGGCCAATAAGCTGACCATTGTCCACAAATCCAATGTCATAAAGGCCGACAAGCTCTTTTTAGATGTCTGCCGGGAAACTGCCAAAACTTATGGGGTTGAAGCTTCTGACATGTTAGTGGATGCAATGGCTTACAGCCTCATGACACAGCCGGAAAAATACGATGTTGTGGTTACAACAAACCTGTACGGAGACATCTTAAGCGACATGTCAGGAGCTCTTGTGGGAAGCCTTGGGCTTTTACCAAGCGCCAACCTCGGGGAGAAGTATGCCTTCTTTGAGCCAGTACACGGAAGCGCCCCGGATATTGCAGGGCAAGGGATTGCAAATCCGCTTGCTGCAATCCTTTGCGTAAAAATGCTGCTTGAATGGGCAGGGGATGCTAGGGCTTTACTTTTGGATGAAGCAATCGCGCATGTGCTTCAAAAGAAAATCATAACTCCTGATCTTGGAGGAACTGCCAAGACTGCAGATGTGGGGCATGCTGTGGTCGAATACCTGCGCTCCCGCGGAACAAATCTGAATGTATAATGTTTTTTATGGGGAGACTTTTGGATATTCAGGCCAGGCTGTTTTTTTTGGATCCAGATTCTGAACCTTTCGAGCTTGATCAGAAAAACCTGAAACTCTGAAATTTTCAAACTCTTCGTAGTAGCGGGCTCTTTCCAGCAATCCTTTAAAGAACTCTTCCATTGTTTACACCTCAATACAATAAAAGAGTTTCAGAGTATATTAGCGCCTGCCAAGCGGAGTGAAAGTATTTATAATAAAATTTCGCAGGGAATTAAAAAGAGGGAAGCCTTATTCGGAATTTTTTTGGGCAGCCCTTTTTTTCGCGCATTTTGCAAGCTTTGCTCCAAGCTCCCTGCCTTCCTTTAGCTCGGACGCATCAGGTCTATATTTTACCTGAAGTCCCGGCTCAAGGAGCTCAATTCCAGCATTTTTAAGTTCAGTTTCCATAGCTTTTACGGCTCCTCCTCCCCAGCCATAGGAGCCAAAAGCTGCAGCTGTCTTGTTTACGGGACGCAGTCCTTTTAGGTAGGTGAGAAAATCCCCAAGGGTTGGAAAAAGGGTGTTGTTTAGAGTTGGAGAGCCTAGCGCAAAGGCTGCGGCTTCAAGCATTTCTTTTATAATCAGGCTTCGGGAATTTTGCCGCAGATGCAAGAGTTTAACTTCCACTCCTTCCTGACGGGCTCCTTCCAAAATTTCCAGAGCCAGAATTTCAGTGCTTTTCCACATGCTATCATAGATTACCAGTACTTTTTCCTTAACTTCTCCTTTTGCCCAAGCAGAATAAGCCAAAAGCACTTTTTCAAGATCTTTTTTCCAGATAATTCCGTGAGAAGGGGCAAGCATGCTAAGAGGAAGGTTCAGTTTCTCAAGCAGTTCCAGGTGGCGCCGCACTGGAAGCCCAAAAGGCATGAGGATATTTGCATAATACTCGGCAGTTTCGGGCATAAGGTCTCTTAGCTCATAATCGTAGCGAGCCGAACTTGCGATGTGCTGGCCAAAAGCGTCATTTGAAAAAAGGATTTCAGCTTCTTTTAGATAAGTTTGCATACTATCGGGCCAGTGAAGCATGGGGGCTTCAAGGAAAAGCAGGGTTTTTTCTCCAAGTTTTAGCTCATCTCCAGTTCGCACAATTTCAAAGTCCCATTTCTCACAAAAGGAGCCATAGTAGCCTTCTGCAATATCTCGGCCCCGTTTTGTAATAAAGATTTTGGGATTTGCTCCGGTTTTTTCCAAAAACTCGATAAGGGCTCCAGAGTGATCCGGTTCCATGTGGTTTATCACAAGGTAGTCTAGTTTTGAAGGGTTCATGAGCTTTTGGAGCCGAAAAATTAGCTCATCTGTATGCGAAGCTTTTACGGTATCTATAAGGGCAGTCTTTTCTCCTATTATAAGGTAAGAATTAAAACTGGTACCTTCAGGAGTTTTGTATCCATGAAAGTCTCGCCCGTTCCAGTCAAGAGCTCCAACCCAGAAAACTCCGGGCGCAAGTTCTACATTTCCTTTTGGATTTTTGTTTTCTTCTCTTTTTTCTTCGGCTTCTTCCTTATCTTCTTTTTTTTCTGGAGCAAACTCCGTTTTTCTTTTGAAATTCCCTCTTTTCATTTCTTCCCTCCCCAAAAATCTCGGTAAATTTTTTCAAAGGAGCTTCTAATTCCCAAAAGCCTTAAGTTTTTAGCTTTGAAATCCTTTTATGTCTGCATTCGAAATTCGGTCAAACTTTCAAGATAATTATCTATCAATTCATAGTGGGCCTGCTCATAACCCGCAAGCTTTTTAAAAAAAGATTTTAGAGTTTTCTCTTCTGCCAGGTTAGCTAGTTCCGTATAAAAATACTCGCTTTTTCGTTCATGCCGCAGGGCCGCAATAAGGACAGCTATGGCTCCGAGCCGGGGCTCGGCTGCTGTAAATTCTGGAGAAAAGCTTTGAGTTTCTGGCAAGCTGAAGAAGGTTTTTTCTTTTTCTTTTCTTTCTCCTCTTTCCTTTCCTTCTTTTTCGGCTTCAGCTTCTCTTTCTTTCTCCGGAAGTTTCAGTTTTTTCCGGTAGGCTTCAAGATAACTTAGGTGTTTTCCCTCTTCTGCTGCAAGGTAAGTATAAAGTTCTCTTAAACGAGGCTCGGCCGCAGCTTCGGCCTTTTCTTGATAAAAAGCTTGTGCGGTCATTTCCCGTTTAAGAGCAAGGGCAAGGGCAGCTTCGATTGTATCGAGTTTGCTCACTTCCTCAAGTACTTCATTAAATGCGGTTTTCACATTTCAACCCCCAAAATGGCTCGGATCTAATTTTTCAAAAATTTCTGATTGCTCTGGCTCAGAAAAGCTTATAGCCCAGATTTTAGGCCAGAGATGCGGCTTTTGGCTTTTCGAGCCCGACTATCTCATAGATTTGAAAAGGATTTTTTAGCACTGTTATATTTTCCATCTGCCCAAGCTTTTCGGAATTTGAAACGTCGACATTCCGCATCCGAAGCTCAAAGGTTTTGCCGGTAGGAGATGCTGTTTTTACAGTTCCCCTTTTTTGATCTACAGGCAAAATAAAAATAGGTGTTGAGCCTTTAGCAGTCTGAGATACTGCATTTGTAACAAGGGTATCGGCAATACCGGAAACGATTTTGGCAACGGTATTGGCTGTTGCTGGAGCAACCAACAAAAAATCGTAATATCCCATCTGAAGCGGCCCTACAATAAATGGAGAATTGGGTCCGGCATCGGTTTTGAAATTGGGAAAATCTTTTTGGATTTTATCCCAAAGGTGGTACCACTTCATTACAGTCTCCCCTTCTTTTGAGAGAAAAACCATGGTTTCAATCTTTGTTCTTTGTTTTATATCTGCCATGACCCCGTAAGTCTCAAGCATTTGGTCCCCTGAACCTGTTAGGCCCCAGGCGATTCTTTTAATTTCCTTGCGTAATTTCTCTACCAAGCTCCCCAACTCCATAAGATATATTCTTTATTTTAGCTCAAATTGTTTATTTTCTTTACTTTGAGCTTCCGGCTGCATCATTCTCAAGAAAGATTACACGGTTTACAAGCCGGGTGGTTTCAATAAGTTTTTTAAGGGTTTTTCGAAGAGTCCTCATTCCTTCCGAATCTTTGGAAACTCCTTCCGCTTTTAGATCTTTCGACCAAAAAGTTGCTCCGAAATTTGCCCCGAAAGCTCCTCCTCCCACGGGAATCATTTCGTTTATTATGTAAAAGTTAAGCAGGGTCTGGATTGCAGGTTCCTGACCTCCTACCCGATCTCCTCCGTCAGCAAGCCCCATTCCGACTTTGTTTTGAAAAACGTTTGGATCCCGGGCGACTAGGGCTCTGCACCTATCCAGGATAGTTTTGGTTTGAGCACTTACATTTCCCTGGTAAACTGGGGTTCCGAAAATCCAGGCATCCGCCCAGATCATTTTATCATAAAGTTCCTCTGCAATAGCGTCTTTATGGAAACAGCCCTCTTTTTTTCGGATACAATAGTCACAGTGGAGACAAAATTCAAGTTTTTTTCCATGAACCGAAAAATAGGCAGTTTCGGCTCCGTATTTTTCTTCGGCAAGCTTTAAAGCCTCCCTTACAAGAAAATCAGTTGCTCCTTTTCTGGGACTTCCGGAGATGCCCAGGATTTTTAGCTTATTTCTTTCGGCTCTTTTCATCTTCTTTCTTCCAGTTGCTTAGCCTCAAGTACAAAAGTCCTAAAACCGCCCCCAAGCCTTCAAGCGCTCCAAAGCCTGGAATTGAAGTTTTTTCTGCCTCAGGATAAGCAGCCATTTCAATTACAGGTACGGTATAACTTCCTTTCCCAAAAAGGCTATCTATATGCTCTTGGGAAGCCGAACGGTAGTAAAGGCTTGCCTCTACCCTGATCGGATTTAGAGCGCTTTCAGGCATAATAAAAGAGTGTTTTTCAAGCACAGAAGCTTTGGGGGAAATCCGGTTATCAGAGAGGAGGCTTTCGGCTTCCCAAATTTTTTTTGTAGGCTTGCCTTCGGAATCGGCAAAAACTGTACGATATACTGTAGTTTCCGGCTCAAGCCTGCCTTTTTCATCCAAACTTCCTGAATGATAAAGTACTCTTCCTTCTGCATCTTTGACTCTTAGTTCCAGCCAAAGCTCCCTTTCTTCCGTAACTCCCGTAGGAAGCATATGCCCGGCTCCAGAGTTTGTAATTTCAACTTCCACATCCACACGCTCTCCGGCTTTTGCAGTCTCAGGAGCCCGGACACTAAGGCTTGCAGCCTGTTTTAAAAATTCGAGAGCCCTTTTTTCATGGCGGCTCTCCCCGAGTACAGCTGTTACAAAAGCATTGGCTCCCACAAAGAAATGGGTATAGATGTGTTCCCTTTCAGGACCGTTTGAGGCAGCTTTTCCAGGATTTGCCGCAAAGCCTATGATTCCGGGTGTCATATGGCAAGCCTGGCAGCTCACTCCTGCTTCTGCATAGGAGCTTTCGTTCCATTCCGTGTAGGTGGCTGCAAGAGTCAGGTTATTTTCGGGATGGTAAATATTATGGCACATCCCACAGTAACGGGCTTCCTCATAAAGCTCATACCCTTTTATTTCGTGGGCAGAAGCTCGCTTTTTTCCAGAAGTTTCAAGCGCTCGCCCCCATTTTGTGTTTCCGGGTTCAAGAATATAAGGGGCATTTCCGATTCCTTCGCTTTCTACAACGACATGACAAAAATCACATTGTACGCCTTCTTTTGAGACCTCGCTCAGTCTTGAGCCGTCCATGGGCGGAAGTTCCTCTGAAACCACTCCGATTGGAGTGTGGCAGCGGGAGCAGAAAGTCTGGGGTAAGCTTTCGTTTTCTGCAGCTTTTACGTATTCTTGCAGCATGGCTTGGTAAAAGAAATCCTCATTTGCTTTTGAATGCATAGAGCCATCCCACTGCCCGAAAATGTTTCCGTGACAGGTCGAACAAAGCCTGGATTTTGAAAATTCAGCCGAGGCAAAAGCCCCTGTTTTACTTTGTTCTGCTATAACAAAGCCTCCGGCAAGCAAAAGGAGACCTGAGGCAAACGCTGCCAAACAGGCTATTTCTTTATTTATGCCTCGATTTTTGCCTTTGTCTTTCGTCAAACTCCCCCGGTAAAATTTAGGATAAGAGCAGAAAAATTCTTTTTCCCGGAAAAGTCCCTTGCCCTTTCCTAAATTGGGCAAAAAGCTTCAGGCTTGAAGCTTAAGCAGCCTAGCAATTGGCAGACAAAAGTTCCAAATCTTTCCGTTCCAAATTTTCTCTCTTGTCCGGTACAGCAAAGGCTCAAGCCCTAACTTTCAGATTCACATTTTATTGTGTTTAGCTTAGTTTTGTTTAGCTTACCTTTATGCTCCGGAATTCTTCCCAAGAGCCGTGAATATTGCAGTGTTCCAGTGCCCGCAGGTTTACGCTTTTTCCAGCCAAGCTTTTGTCGATCTTGACTGTAAAAGTGGCCTCAGCTTTTTTACGTTCGGGAGAAAGTTCTACCCTGTCTATTTTTTTGTCATTGAGATAGAGTTCAATCCACTCAATGTAATGCTTTTCTTCCATTACATGAGGAATAAGTCCAACTTCTACAAGCACATCAAAAGCTTCACCTGAAGCGATAGACTCGGGCGCAGTGATTTCTGGAATATGTTTTTTTTCGCCTTCGCTCAAGTTTTGCGGGTCAACTGCTTTGTTTATTTTTTCTTCGGCTACGATTTCTGCCATACTTTATTCCCTCCCCTTTTCTTTGAATTTTTCAGCCTTTTTTCATTTTCATTTTGGGCTAGCGTGCTTATTTTTCTTTAAGAAGTTTTAAAGCGTCCCTACAAGCCGAAACCGCCGGAGCTCCCGAGGTTATGAAAATCACTTCCATTGTCTCCATGATTTCCTCTTTTGTAGCCCCATTTTTAAGGGCACTTTTCATCTGAGCCACAGTACAGGCCTCGCACTGCTTCGAAGCTACCACTGCAAGAGCCATCAAAATTTTAATCTTTGCCGGAAGAGCTCCGTCGCTTAAGATTTTGTGGTCGCATCTTCTGTATTTATGAAGAAAATCCGGATCTAAGTCCCCCAGGGTTTCTAGAATATGCGGGGTAAACCCCAGTTTTTCTCCTATACTCCCAACTATTTCTTTTTGCTCTGCCACTCTTTTCCCTCCGTTTAACTCTTTAACAATCCCTAATTAATAATTGTTATAATATTCTCCTAATTCAATATATAAATTCTCCAGCCTCTGAAAAAAGCGCTTTTTAAAGACAGTTTATACACAGAAACCCGGACCCAAAATTGTGTCTACACATTCTTGGCAGACCATTCGAGGCAAGCCTTTTTTGAGCATTTTGTGAGGCAGAGGATAAGTTCCGCCTTTCATAGGCACTTCCAATACTTTCACATGCTCCATACAAAGCCCTTTTCCGCAAACAATACAGACGCTAACAGCTTCGTTTTCTTTTGCTTCCTGCATACAGTCATAACATTTTAACATCATATCTCCCCTCAGCAGACTTCATCAAACATGCAGTTTTCTTTCAGGGCTTCATTACACGCTTTGCAGACGATTCGCTTGATATGTTCAAGATCCGGCTTAAGTTCAATCGGATAGTCGCCTTCCCAGACCGGGGTTTCCTCATGAATCAGGTGTTTGGCGCAGACTCCCATTCCGCATACAATACAAATAGCAAGCGCATCCGTGTTTTTTCCTTCTTTGGCGCACATATAGCATTTCATGTCCCTTTCCCCCTTGGGATTTAGCCCTGAACTTTTCCAGTCAGGGCCTCCCATAATCGTTTTATATCTATTTTATGCTCATTTAAAAACTCCCTTCTTCAACTTTCTTCAAAAAGGATCATATCTTCCCCGCAGCAGACAAGAGTTCCGCCCCCTACTTTTGTAACAGTCACTTCGTTGCCGCAGATCTCACATCGATATTTTTCCCCAAGAGCCGATACTGCCAAAAACTCACCCCCTTCTAAACTATTTAGGACTTTACTCAAACAGTTTTTGAAACCTTAAGAAAGCCACAAATTCTTTGCTGTAAACTCTCTTTAGGTTAATTCCATATTATATTTGGCAAAAGGACATTTTATGTATTATCAATAGTAAATTTATAAAATAGATTAAACTTTTTGTAATTTTTAGAAAATCAATATACGCTGTATTATTCAAGATAATTTATATATTTAAATCCATCAAAATAATTATATATATTAGATTTAATGCAGTTAATTATATATAGATTATTAAATACAGTTATGTGATTTCTAATACTCTAAATTATAATTAATGTCTATTAAAAAAAGACCTAAAAAAGATATTAATTATAAGCTGACAGTTACCCAGCATAATACATAAAAAAATAGCTGTGCTAAACGCAGCTACCAAAAGGAGCAGTCAAAGATGAAGTTCGGAATTGAATTTGTGCCAAGCGATCCAGTCTTAAAGATCGCACACTATGCAAAGCTCGCAGAACAGCAAGGATTTGACAACGTCTGGATTACTGACCATTATAACAATCGTGACGTTTACACAACCCTCACCGTACTTGCCCTGAGCACGAACAGCATCAAGATCGGGTCTGGAGTTACCAACTCCTATACAAGAAATCCTGCGATCACCGCTTCAAGCATTGGCTCCGTTAATGAAATTTCTGGCGGAAGGGCTATTCTTGGACTTGGGCCCGGAGACAAGGCAACTTTTGATGCCATGGGTATCGAATGGGTCAAGCCTCTTGCAACCACAAGAGAAAGCATTCAGGCTATAAAGAGCTTCTTTGCAGGCGAAAAAGTCTCTATGGAAGGCAATCAGGTCCAGTTTTGCGGGGCAAAACTTGCATTTAAGCCCGGAAATATCCCTATTTATATGGGAGCCCAGGGGCCAAAGATGCTCGAGCTTGCAGGCGAAGTTGCAGATGGAGTGCTGATTAATGCCTCTCATCCCAAGGATTTTGAAGTTGCGGTCACACAGATAAAAAAAGGAGCAGAAAAAGCAGGTCGGGATCCTAAGGATATTGATATTACAGCTTATGCCTGTTTCTCAATTGACAAGGATCCTGCAAAAGCGGTCAGTGCCGCAAAAGTAGTAGTTGCTTTCATTGTAGCAGGCTCTCCTGACCTTGTCCTTGAGCGGCACGGCATTCCAGTCGAAGCCAAAGCCAAGATCGGAGCAGCCATTGCAAAAGGCGACTTCGGCGCTCTCATGGGCGGGCTTGTAAGCGATGAAATGATCGAAGCCTTTGCAATCTGTGGAACCCCTGAAGCCTGCATCAAGAGAATTAAGGATCTTGAAGCAATTGGCGTAACTCAGGTTGTTGCAGGCTCTCCTATCGGGCCTAACAAGGAAAAAGCAATAAAACTCATTGGAAAAGAAATTATTGCCAATTTCTAAGTTTTGCAGATTATCTTTCTGGATTATTTAAAAAA
>JAQUFK010000008.1:14227-22953 GCA_028684695.1 Methanosarcinaceae archaeon
GCGTAACTCAGGTTGTTGCAGGCTCTCCTATCGGGCCTAACAAGGAAAAAGCAATAAAACTCATTGGAAAAGAAATTATTGCCAATTTCTAAGTTTTGCAGATTATCTTTCTGGATTATTTAAAAAAATATGTTAAAATAATCCCTAACAGATACCCTGACTTTAAATGAATTCTTTATTGGGACGTTTCGGAAAACCGCTTTGAAGTTTAAATATTTGAATAATTAATATTTGAATAAGTGATGCTTGAAAATTTGGGCATTATAAAGCTTTAAACTAAGTTTTCCGGAGACGTTTTAATCTCTTTCCCTTACATTTTAAAAAACAGTTGTCTGTAGGGGCAGAATATTGGAGCGGCCTTTTAAGCTTCTCCCTAAAAGCCTGCGGCTTGTTTTGCCAAGCTCTGTTTGACTGGCCGGAGTTTTAGCTGCTACTTCCAGGCATGTTTTACTCTATAGTTGGATGTTTCCTCAGTCCAATTTCCCTTTATCGTGTAGCAAAAGATTCCTGAGAGCCCGGAACTTTGTGCTACAGCTTACAAAAAGATCTTACCAAACCATAGCCGGCATTATTGAGGGAAAAACCGTTTCAAAACTGAAAATTAACGGGATTTCCCCCGGTATTTCTCCCAGGAGTTAAGCGCAGGGGCATCCTGCCTGTAAGGCCGGGAATTTAAGGCACTGGAGGTTATTACTTGCCACCAAAAATTGCAGATATCATTGAGCACGACGTGTGCGCAGCCTGTGGCGCATGCGAAGCCGTATGCCCTATAGGGGCCGTAACCGTAAAGAAGGCGGCAGAAATCAGAGACCCAAACAACCCGGAACTTTATAGAAAAGGGGCTGCGTATGAGGTCTGTGAAGGCTGTCTTACCTGTAGCAGGGTCTGTCCTGTAGTGGACGGTTTTAGGGAAGACGAACTTGCAAACGTCCGGAAATTCTTTGCCGCAAAAGCCGCAGCTTCGGCAGGCAGTCAAGACGGGGGGGTTACTTCCGCAATCGTAAAAACCCTTTTCAAAAAAGGTGAAATTGATTGCGCCATAGGAATTTCCAGAAACGAGGCTTGGGAGACTGAACTAGTAATAATGACCAGCGCAGAAGATGTAGAAAATGTCAGAGGAACCAAATACACTTCGGATCCTGTTCTTAAAATCCTCAGGCAAGCTTTTGAAAAATATAACCGAATTGCGGTTGTAGGTGTCCCCTGTCAAGTTCATGGAGCCCGTTTGATTCAGGAAAATTTCAATGAAAAGATTGTGGTAATTATCGGTTTGCTCTGTATGGAAAGTTTCCATCACGATGTCATGCTTGAAAAAATCATCCCTGAAATATTGCAGGTAAAAATCAAAGATATCGAAAAAATGGAATTTACCAAGGGAAAGTTCTGGGTTTATACCAAAGCGGGGGAAGTTCACAAAGTCCCAATCAAAGAAGTTGCCCGTTATGCCAGAAATCCCTGTCACCACTGCTGTGATTACACCTCGGTTTTTGCCGATATATCAGTAGGATCTGTGGGGGCTCCGGACGGCTGGAACTCGGTCTTTATAAGAACGGATGCCGGAGAGAAGTATTTTGAGATGGTAAAGGAAGATCTCGAGCTTATGGAAGATCCAAAGCCTGGGCTTGAGCTTGTCCAGAAACTTATTGGGATGAAGCGCAAAGGCAACGCTGAGCATTATCTGGAAGTTTGTGAAAAATTCTCCTTTAAAGCTGCGGGAATCCATTGAATCCCCCCACAACTCTTTTGGAGCTTAAAAACTCCGGCTGGTCCTGTTTAATCCCTAAAAGCTAAGAACAATAGCAACTGATAAATAGGATCAGAGCGATCAGGAGCCGAGATGACACGCGCCTTTTACATTGGACGTTTTCAGCCGTATCATTTCGGGCACCATGCCGTAATTACGAGAATCGCAGAGGAAGTTGACGAACTGGTAATCGGGATTGGAAGTGCCCAAAAGAGCCACGAATCAAGTGACCCTTTCACGGCCGGAGAACGGGTGCTGATGTTGAATAATGCTCTTGAGGAACTCAGCATCCGTTATTACGTAATTCCTATTGAAGATGTCAGGTACAACTCTATATGGGTGCCCCATGTCGCGGCTCGGACTCCCCATTTTGATCTTGTGTATTCTAACAACCCTCTTGTAATCCAGCTCTTTCGGGAAGCCGGTTTTTGTGTAAAACAGTCTCCTCTATACGTAAGGAAAAAATATTCCGGCACCGAAATTCGAAAACGGATGATCGAAGGAAAAGAGTGGAGACACCTGACTCCAGAAGCTGTGGTCAAGGTAATTGAGGAAATTGGTGGGGTTTCCCGGCTCAAAAACGTTGCCGCAAACGATAATTCTTTTCTCTAATTTTTTCTTTTTTTTGAAAAGAGCTTTCTTAATCCAGATTTTCAGGGCACCGAATCGATCCAGTCTAGAGTTCCAGGCTTGTAGGCTTCAAGGGCCTGCGCATTTCCATTCAGGAGATGTTCAATTATCTTTTCCACATCCTCTGCGCTTTCTTCAGGAGTTTTGTCTGTGGTGTTGACTTCAAAGACTTGTTTACACCATTCAAAAGCTTCCACAAGGATTACGTCTAGAGCTTCAGCTGCTGTATTTTCGTCAAGTTTTGCATCAGAGTAGCCTCGCGTTTCAAGCCTTTTCCTAAGTTCGGGAGGATAAGCCCGAAGTACGATTACAAGCTCAGCTATGTAATGGGCCATGTGGCTTTCAAGGATTATAACCTTGGATGTCGAAAGTCTGGGGTCCACTTTATCAGAGGTTTTGGCGAGTTGCCCTTCTTCGCCTAAAATCTCATCTAGGCGGGCTTTAACAAGAGCCATATCCGCAATAACAGCATCTCTTTTTTCATCAATTTCGGAATAAAGATGCTCTTCTCGGATCAATTCGTTGAGATGAATGATTTTCCAGCCCCTCCGACTGGAGAGGATTTTACTGATTGAGGTTTTCCCGGTCCCGGGAGTGCCTGTTAGTCCTATTAGCATGAGCAGAAGAATAGAAGTTATAGCAATTATATTTAATGTATAAATAATGCCTTAAGGCCAGATATTTTCTGGATATTTTAAGAAAGGGAGTTTTTTCCTGAATTCATAGGAAATTCTGTCCGCGCCCAGGCCTTGGCTTTTTCTGATAAAAACAAAGCGAAATTTTCTAAAAGCTTTGGCTGGGGATTTGAGGTTGCGAACAGAAATGAACAGAAGAACTTTATTTTTTCTTCCTTTCCTTTGCAAGTTTCTTTTTTGCATCTTTGCTGCCAGCAGCAGCACGTTTTTCAAGCTCCGAAATTTTATCCCTGCGAGCGTGTTCTTTTCTTTCTTTATCTTTTTTTGTCATCGCCATAACAAAATACCTTCATAGATAGAGTATTATAAAATTTGCTAACTCTATGAGTTTTTAAAAGGGGAGCAATATTGCATTTTCATTTTCAATATCTGCTGCCCCAACCCGCTATTTACTCTTTTTATGTGTATATATCCTTTTCCACTCTTAGGTTTCAGAAAAGCTGGTTTCTTCTACTTCCTTTAGCATTTCGTAGACTTTTTTGACCTGTTCGGTGCGGGTGATTATTAAAAGTTCATCTCCTGCTTCAAGGCGGAAATCTCCTTTTCCTCCGCTTTTTTCTTTCTCCCTATAAGTCAGTATAAAATCATTTTTTCTGTAAAACCCTATTATTTCAGTCTTTTCAGGCAGAAGGAGTTCCGAGACTTTTTTTCCGGCCAGAGCAGCTCCTACAAGTACGCTTGTAAAACGGACGTCTGAGCGCATTAGATTACTAAGCTCGATGGTATTTACTCCTCTTAGGGCATCGGCTATAACCATGGAAGCAAGGTGGGGAGGATTTATAAGGTGGTGAAACCCAAGTTTTCTGGCAACAGCTGTGAATTTTTCGTCATCTGTTTTAATTATAATCTTTTCAACTGCAGCTTCTCTTGCAATAAGCCCTATCAGGATATTATCCTGGTCGTGTTCTGTGCAGGCAACAAGGGCAGAAGCCTCTTCGATTCCAGCTTTTTCCAAAATATCGGGTCGGGTCCCCTCAGCATGGATAACCGAACAATCCAGCTCTTCTGCAAGCTCCTTTGCAAGCCCTTCCTCTCGTTCTATCAGGACCAGTTCGTTTCCCTGCAAAATCAGACTCCTTGTAAGGTGCAGTCCTAGCGGGCTTGCTCCAATAATAATGATTCTCATAAGCTCAATCCCCCTAAATCAAGTTCTCCGAATCCAAGTCTGTGGCAGCAGTAATATACATAACGGGATGATCTCAATTCGGCCAAGGAGCATGTCTGCGCAGAGGAGAAGTTTCAAAAAAAGTGGCAGAGTTGCCTCCGTAACCCCAACCGAAAGGCCGGTTGTTGCAAGAGCGCTTGAAACCTCAAAGAGAGCGTCTGAGGCTCCGGTTCCAAAAAGCATGAAGATAAAAGCAGAGGCGATTAGCACTCCTAAATAAAGCAGCACAAAGCTTGTAAGAGTTTTTATTTCCTCGGCTTCAATTAGATTTCCGTTTACTTTTAAAGGAGTGAGGGCTTCTCTTGGCAGGAAAAAGCGGAAAAAAACCATTTTTATAAGGCTAAGGATCACGATCAGGCGAAAGAGTTTAATCCCGCCTGCAGTCGAGCCCATACTGCCTCCAATGCACATGAGTATGCTCAGGAAAAATTTGGAGGCATCCGAGACAGGTTCTAGGGAAATTGTTGAAAAGCCAGTTGTAGTAAGGGCTGAGACCACCTGAAAAGCCGCAGCTGGAAGCTGCCTGAAAAAAAAGCTGCTGGGAGCTTCCGGAGAAAGCAAGGTTAAAGCAAATAAAATTGTGCCTCCTCCGAGAAGTTTTAGGAGATATCGGAACTGAGGATCTTTTTTAAGCTTACCTGGATTTTTCAATAAATCTGGATAAAGGGAAAAACTGATTGCTCCCATAAAGCTTGAAAAGCCTACTAGGCAAGGGAGCAAAAAACCTGGATAAGCTGCAATACTTTCAGCTTTTGTTGAAAAGCCTCCGGTAGAGATTGCGGAAAGCGCATGGGTAAGAGCGTCAAAGCCTGACATTCCGCCTGCGCGCAGAAGTAGAAACGAGGCTAAAGTCAGACCCAGATAGACTCTGCCAAGCAATCTTGCAGTTGTAATAACTCCTGGGCGGATCCGAGTTTCTCCTAGATATACTCTATAAAGCCTGAAAGCTGTAGTTCCGGGCCGGAGTAAAACGCCTAAGACGAGGACAATTATTCCTATTCCTCCGACCCACTGCAGCCAAGCTCGAGTAAAGAAAAAGAGGGGGGGCATTTCTGGTGGGGCTACACTCAGGCCAGTTGTGGTAAGGCCGGATACACATTCAAAAAAAGCGTCTTCATAGGGCAGGCCTGTAGAAAGAGCCATTGGAATTGCACTTATAATAGAGCAGAGCGGAAAGATAAGAGCTGCAAGAATTACGGCTTCTTTTAGCTCAAGTTCAGAGTCTGAGAGGCCCTTATACAGAAAAAGGCCCGTAAGAGCTGTAAGGAATGCAGTAATTCCATAAAACAAAAACGCTTCTGGCTCCTTTAGGATAAGAGCTGCGCCCGTAGGTCCAAGCAGGACTGCTGCAAAGGCGAGTAGAATATGGCCTGTATATTTAAAAACAGCCCTAGGGTTTACGGGAGAGACAAGCTCGTACATAGAAGTTAATTGGAGGTTTTTCTTTATGTTTTATACCTACATAATATATAAAAAAAGTAAAAAATGGGTTCTAAGTTCCGGGTTTTTTAATGGGGTATAGGCTGCAGCCTAAAAGTTCTGAGGCTTTAGCTAAGAAGTTCAGTTCATTTTCCATAAAGTATATTTATTTTCAGGTTCTTTAATTACATATAATTTTATTTCTATAGGTTTTGTTTTAAGCTTCAGGAGGAAAGAGCGTCAATATCACATACGAGCAAAAAGCTTCTTTTGGCACTCCAGTAAAAATCTTGACAATTGGGGGGTTTTTGCTTATTTTGGGTATTTACTTTTTTTCGGTTTTCAAGCTTTACGGTTTTAGCCTTGAAAGCGGGGAACAGCACATTATCGCCTTTTTGCTGTTGATCTACGGTTTTGCCATGTGGGGCCTTTATGGGATGAAGTTTCAGCTTGGAGGGAAGAGAGTTCTGGTCCGGTTTCCTCCTTTTAATTATGGTATTGAATATTCCAAGATCAGTTCCGTTGAAATCCTTGACAGGGTGCCTTGGTACACGGGCTGGGGCCTCAGGATTCATTGGAGAACCCTTCTTTTTGTCGGAAAGCATACTCGGGCAGTGCGGATCACAAAAAAGGAGGGCTTTTTCCGAGAGGTTATTTTGGTCCCGGAGCATGTCGAAGAATTTTCTGAAAAGCTTAGGATTGCGCTTGGAAAATAAGCTTTCAAGCTTTTTCCATTTATTCATATTTTCAGGCCAGATCCGCTTCAATGCGGATTGGGGCAATATAATTTACAGCCTGAAGAGCAATTGTTTCAAGGAAAGTTCGGATGTTTGGCGCAATTTCGGGTGTACTATGGGAGGCCAGATTCAGGCTGCCTATGACTTCTTCTTTATATTTAAGAGGAATTACCGCAACTCCTTTCAAGCCTTCTTTTTCAAGGGCTTCTTCAAGGAGTTTTTCTGAAAAAAAACTGAGCTCATAAGTGGGGTTTTCTTTCATAATCTGTTGCGCTTCTGAGGATTCGGCTTTTAATGTGGAAACTTTTTCTACAAAAGCCGGCGAAAGCCCTTTGTGAGCTACAAGGTTTATCTGATCCAGAAGTTCATCGACTAGATAAATTCCTCCCGAATCGATATCTTCTACACTGAGGCAGGCTTTTAGAACTTTGTCCAGCATTGTTTGCAAACTCCAAGTTGAATTTAGGGCCCTGCTCAGGGTCCGTTCAATTTCAAGGAGTTCTTCGGCTTGCTTGCGGGCACTAATATCTACGACAATTCCCTGAAGGTGAGTGGCCCTGCCTGCAGAGTCCCGCTGGATAAAAGTCCTTTCATCGACCCAGCGCAGTTTGCCGGTTTTTGTATGGATCCGATATTCCATTGTGAAATCATCATATCCGGCTTCTATGCAAGAGGAAAGCTTTTGGCTTACTCTTTTAAGATCATCAGGGTGGATTACTTTTCCGTAAAGTACTTTTTTTAAGAGAAAATCTTCGGACGTATACCCAATCTGCGTTACGTTTTCTGATACAAAGACTGCAGGCCACATTTCTTCGTTTTTCCACAAAAAAACCATGGCAGGACTGTTATTTATTACGGTTTTGAGCACTTCTACTTCTTCTAGAGCTTCTGTAAGTGCAACTTCACTTTCCTTTTGGAGCGTAATGTCGAGCACAATGCCTTGATAGTGCGTGATTTTTCCGGCCGCATTTCGCTGAATGAAGGTCCGTTCGTTAAGCCAGTGCACTTCTCCGGCTTTTGTTAGAATTCTATATTCTGAATTAAAGTCCACGGCTCCTTCCCGAATCCGCCGCTCGAGTTCTTTTTCAACCATTTCAAGGTCTCTGGGATAAATTACATCTCCATAAAGGAGCCCTTTGTTTACAAAATCATCTACTGTGTACCCAAATTGAACTACATTTTCAGAGACATATTCTACAGGCCATTTTTTTTCATTTTTCCATAAAAAAACTACAACGGGGCTGTTATTGATTACTGTAATTAGGGCTTTTTCTCTTTTAAGAGAGGCTTTAAGGGCTTTTTCACTTTCCTTAAGCGCACTTATGTCTAGAATCACTCCAAGGTAATGCGTCACCTTTCCTGAAGCTTCCCTTTGGATAAAGGTTCGCTCGTTAACCCAGCGGATTTCCCCGGTTTTTGTAAGAATTCTGTATTCCATGTTAAAAGCTGAAGCTCCAGCCAGAACCTCTTTTTCTAATTGCTTTTCAACTTCTTCTAGATCTTCTGGATGGATGATCTCTCCGTAAAGCAGACCTTCCTCTAGGAAAGCTTTTGCCGTATAACCAAAACGATCCACATTTTCAGAGACGTATTCTACAGGCCATTTTTTTTCATTTTTCCATAAAAATACGGTTACCGGGCTGTTATTAATTACAGTTTTGAGAACTTCTTCCCTTTTTAGGGCTTCTTCAAGTACCTTTTCTTCCATCTTTTAGGCCGCCAGAAATTCTTTTTTGGAATATTCTTTGTTTTTACGGCCGTTTTTTCCCAAATTACGAGAATCAATTAAGTTCCTTTTCTTATTCTCAATTTTATTGTTTATATAATATCAATTCTCGCATAAATATAATACAACATTAATATATGTCATATGTAGAATCCATATCTATGTGTCCATTTTTTCTTTTTTTCGTGGATCTTTATATAATACCCCCCAAAAGGAAGATCCCCGAAATGGCTGATTTAATTTTCTTAAAAAATAGAAGAATTTATATGGTAGGAAAACCTCTATTTTTATGTAAAAACCAGAGCATGAAACCTAATTGTAATATTCTAGAAAACAAAGCTTTCAAAGCTTAGAATGCCTAAATTGGGGCAAAGGTGCCTTGGTTAAAATCAGACCTTAGAGGGATTGAAACGTGGGTGATGTGCGTCTAAATCTTCGTGAACATAAACTGGTTAAAATCAGACCTTAGAGGGATTGAAACCTTTCCAGAGCAACGCCAGATCCAAGTTCATACGAACCAGTTAAAATCAGACCTTAGAGGGATTGAAACATTTTACAGAAAACATTTTCTTAGGGATATAAAAAGTTAAAATCAGACCTTAGAGGGATT
>JAQUFK010000144.1 GCA_028684695.1 Methanosarcinaceae archaeon
GTGCTGCTACTGCACCTATGGGCCTTGCGATCTTTCCAATAACAAAAGAGGAGCTTGCGGGATTGACCAGTTGGGGCATAACGGCAGGGAATTCTTCCTCCGTGTAATTACCGGAACTGCCTGCCACGCAGCTCACGGCCGGCACTTACTCGACCATCTCATAGACACCTTTGGAGAAGACCTTCCCCTTGATTTGGGAGACTCAAATGTCTTGACCCCAAATGTTACAATTGCAACCGGCCTTCGTCCAAAGACCCTTGGAGAAATCAAACCTGCAATGGAGTTTGTTGAAGAACAGCTCACCCAGCTTCTTGCGACCATCCATGCTGGGCAAGAAAGTGCAGAGATTGATTATGACTCAAAGGCTCTTTTCAGTGGTAGTCTGGATCATGTGGGTATGGAAATCTCTGATGTTGTGCAGATTGCAGCCTATGACTTTCCAAAAGGCGACCCTGAAGCTCCCCTTGTAGAAATCGGAATGGGAACTATCGATAAGGAAAAACCTTTCCTCTGTGTAATCGGGCACAATGTGGCAGGGGTCACCTACATGATGGATTACATGGAAGACCATGAGCTGACCGACAAGATGGAAATTGCCGGGCTCTGCTGTACTGCAATTGACCTTACCAGATACAAAGAAGCCGACAGAAGACCCCCCTATGCCAAAGTCATAGGTTCTATGTCCAAGGAACTTAAGGTTATCCGTTCCGGAATGCCAGATGTCATTGTTGTAGATGAACAGTGTGTCCGCGGAGATGTTGTAGCCGAAGCGCAGAAGCTCAAAATTCCAGTGATTGCATCTAACGCCAAGATCATGTACGGGCTGCCTAACCGGGATGAGCAGGATGTGGATGCAACTATTGAGGAGCTTAAATCCGGAGCAATCCCCGGCGCTGTGATTCTTGATTACGAAAAACTTGGGGAAATCAGCGTCAGGCTTACTGAGGAAATGCATGAGATTCGAAAAGCCGAAGGCTTTAGAGATATTCCAAGCGATGAGGAATTAAAGGCATGGGTCGACAAATGCGCCGACTGCGGAGCCTGCTATGGGGCTTGTCCGATTGAGCTTGACATTCCCGAGGCCATGAAGTTTGCCAAGGAAGGGGATTACTCATACCTTGAAAATCTCCATGATGCCTGTATTGGTTGCCGCCGCTGTGAACAGGTTTGTAGAAAGGATATTCCAATCCTGAGTGTCATCGAAAAGGCTTCTCAGAAGCTTATTGCCGAAGAAAGAGGCTGGATGAGAGCTGGGAGAGGGCAGGTTACTGATGCTGAAATCCGGGCAGAAGGCCTAAATCTTGTCATGGGTACAACTCCAGGTATTATTGCAATCATTGGCTGTCCAAACTACATTGATGGCTCCAAAGATGTCTACTACATAGCAGAAGAGTTTTTGAAGAGAAACTATATCGTGGTAGTGACTGGCTGCGGTGCAATGGACATTGGAATGTACAAGGATGAAGATGGAAAGACCCTGTACGAAAGGTTCCCCGGAGGCTTTGAATGCGGTGGGCTTGCAAACATTGGATCCTGTGTCTCAAATGCGCACATAACGGGAGCTGCCGAAAAGGTCGCTGCAATTTTTGCTCAGCGAACGCTTGAAGGCAACCTTGCAGAAATTGCGGATTATACCCTGACCCGGGTAGGCGCTTGTGGGCTGGCCTGGGGTGCCTTTTCTCAGAAGGCCTCTTCGATTGGCACGGGGTGTAATATCTTGGGAGTTCCAGCTGTCCTTGGGGCCCATAGTTCCAAGTACAGAAGAGCGCTAATTGCCAAAAACTATGACGAATCCAAGTGGAAAGTTTATGATGCCCGAAACGGAAATGAAATGCTAATTCCGCCTGCCCCCGAATTCCTTCTCACTACTGCGGAAACCTGGCAAGAAGCTCTTCCGATGATGGCAAAAGCCTGTATCCGCCCCTCCGATAACAACATGGGCCGATCTATCAAACTGACTCACTGGATGGAACTGCACCAAAAATATCTTGGGGAAAGGCCAAAAGATTGGTGGAAATTCGTCCGGAGTGAAGCCGATATTCCTCTTGCCAAGCGGGCTGAACTTATGAAGATACTTGAAGCCGAACATGGCTGGGAGATCGACTGGAAGCGAAAGAAGATCATCTCTGGTCCCAAGATCAAATTTGATGTCTCGGCACAGCCAACCAATCTTAAGAGACTTTGCAAGGAGGTCTGAAAATGGTAGACACCACCAAAAACACCAGACTTTTTACAACTTACGGAGTGTCCACTTCCAGGGCAATTAATCCGAATATGGCTGCCAAAATGATCTCAAAGGCAAAAAGACCCTTGCTTGTGGTCGGAGCGGGAGTCCTTAATCCGGAACTCCTGGATCGCGCAGTGGCAATTGCCCAGAAAGCAAATCTCCCAATTGCAGCCACGGGCAGTTCTCTGCCCGGTTTTGTGGACAAGGATGTGGATGCAAACTATATCAACCTGCACCAGCTCGGATTTTATCTGACAGATCCTGACTGGCCGGGCCTTGACGGCAAAGGCAATTACGATACAATAATCGTTCTGGCTTTCAAAAGATACTACATTAACCAGGTCCTTTCCGGAACAAGGAATTTCTCCAAAGTAAAGGCAATTTCAATTGACAGAAACTATATCCAGAACGCAACAATGTCCTTTGGAAACCTCAGCAAGGAAGACCACTACGCTGCTCTGGATGAACTAATTGGATACTTATAAATTAAGGAGGCTAAACGTAAATGGCAGATGAATTCCCATTTGAAATTTCCCCAATGTTTGAAGGGGAAAGAGTAAGAAAAGACAGTATGTTCGTCGAGCTCGGCGGCCCCAAGTCCATGGGGCTCGAGCTTGTCCGGGCAGCAGAAATGGACGATATCGAAGACGATAAGGTCACAATCGTCGGGCCTGATATCAAGGAAATGGAAGAGGGGAAGACCTATCCTTGGGCTATGGTCTTTAATATCGGAGGAGAATTAGTTGAATCCGATCTTGAGTCCGTTGTTGAAAGGCGAGTCCATGACTTTGTAAACTATTGCCAGGGTATCATGCACCTGAACCAGAGATACGATGTCTGGATGAGGGTTTCAAAAGATACCGCAGCAAAGCTTGATTCCTTTGAGGCTGTAGGCAAAGCTGTTATGATGCTCTTTAAGACCGAACTGCCCTTTATTGAAAAGATGCAAGTTACTTTCTACACTGAGGAAGCCGCAGTCAAAGAGCAGATGGATGGCGCAATGGATATTTTCAAGGCCAGAGATGCTCGGACTAAAGATCTGCACGACGAAGATGTGGACGTTTTCTATGGCTGCACTCTCTGTCAGTCCTTTGCTCCTACCAGCGTTTGTGTGGTCTCTCCTGACAGAATCGCTCTTTGTGGAGCAATCAACTGGTTCGATGGCCGAGCGGCCTCAAAAGTAGATCCTGATGGGCCGCAGTTTGAACTGGAGAAAGGAGAATGCGTTGACGAGCTAGGAGGCGAATACAGCGGAGTCAACGAAGTTGCCAAGAGGCTTTCAGGTGGCGAATTTGAGAGAATAAAGCTTCACTCCTTCTTCGAATTCCCCCACACTTCCTGCGGCTGCTTTGAAGTTGTAGGATTCTATATTCCTGAAGTTGAAGGTATCGGCTGGATCAACAGGGAATTCCAAGGCGAAGCTCCAAATGGGCTTACTTTCTCCACAATGGCCGGGCAGACCGGAGGAGGAAAACAGGTTGTAGGTTTCCTTGGAGTCGGAGTGAACTACTTCTATTCTCCAAAGTTCATTCAGGCTGATGGGGGCTGGAACAAAGTAGTCTGGCTTCCTTCCACATTTAAGGAAAAAATTGCGGATGCCATTCCTGCTGAACTTGCGGACAAGATCGCAACCGAGGCTGAAGCTCCGGATGTAGATGCCCTTAAAGCCTTCCTCCAGGAAAAAGAACATCCTGTAGTTGCTGGTTGGTCAGCTGAGGAGGAAGAGGAAGAAGAGGAAGAAGAAGAAGAAGAAACAGCCCTTGAAGCTGCGCCAATGATGATGCCTGCAGCCGGCTTCCAGATGCCTGCAATGCCCATGGTTTCTGGGGGAGCAGGAGGCGGAATTAAGCTGACTATAAAGAACGCAAAGATTTCCATCGAGAAGATGATCGTCAGCGAGAAAAAAGCAAAGAAGTGAGTGACGAAATTATTTCCTAAAAATTCAAAAAAAATAAGTCAGTCCAAAGAGCCTTTAAAGAGCCCTCTTTCAGGGCTTAGGCTTTTTATCAATATCAATCCAAAAACATTCAAAAACATTCAAAAACAAGCAATGGGGTATTCTGTGACCAAAATAATTGCAATAACGGGAAAAGGCGGAACAGGCAAAACGGCGGTAGCAGCTCTTCTGATCCGCTACCTCTGTAAAAACAAAGAGTTTCTGCTGGCAGTCGATGCCGATGCGGACACTAATTTACCTGAGACTCTCGGGTGTGAAGTTGAGCATACGATAGGAGATGCAAAAGAGTTTTTGCAAGAAATTGCAACAAATCCGCGGCCGGAGCATCCGGATACTAATAAAGAGTCCTTGCTGCAAAGCAAAATTTATGAAATCATCGAGGAGATGCCCTGCTATGATCTTTTGGTCATGGGCAGGCCCGAAGGTGCAGGCTGTTACTGTTACGTGAACAACCTGCTTCGAGGTATCATGGACAAGCTGGTCCAGAACTATGATTTTGTGGTGATGGACACGGAAGCTGGGCTTGAGCATTTCAGCCGGAAAATTGTCCGGGACATCGATTCGCTGCTCGTTGTAACGGATGCTTCCAGGAGAGGCTTCCGGACCGCAGAAAGAATTCGAGAACTTGTGGCTGAACTGGAGGTCAACATAAAAGAAGTCCACGTTCTTGCAAACAAAGTCACGGATGCAAATCAGGGAAAAATCGAAAAACTTGCAGGGGATCTGGGCCTTGAGCTGATAGGCATGGTTCCTCTGGACCCGAAAGTAGAGGAGCTAGACATAGGAGGCATACCCCTCTCCAAGCTCCCAGACGATTCAATTGCAGCCGAAGAAGTAGCAAAGATTGCAAAAAAACTGGGCCTCTAAGCGCCTCTTTCTTTTTGCATTTAGGTTGCTTGAATCTGTCTGAATCCGAGCTTATATATTTCAAAAACGTCACTCATAGAGAACCGAAATGGTGAGGTTTACATGGCAAAGAAAATCAAATTGTCAGAACTAACAAACATGTTTGAGGGCATGGACGTAGAAGCCCTCGAAGGTGTGACTATTGAAGGGGACATCGAGCTTGACCTCGGGGCCTTGGGTGGGGGCGTTGATCCCATGCTCGCAGCCGCTTTAGGTCAGGAAAGTGCAGCCCTTGCCCAGCATTTTGCACGGATTGCTGGTATGTTTGGCTATCCTGTTGGAATTGGTGGGCCAGGAATGGCTGCAACTCCGGAAGCTGCTCTTGCAGCTCCAAAGATTAAGGAGCTTCTTCCTTCCAAATTCGATGTCGAA
>JAQUFK010000009.1 GCA_028684695.1 Methanosarcinaceae archaeon
TCCAATGTCGGACAGAAAAAGCTTCTGTCCCCATAAAAAGATAACAGTAAATTGAAACTATAGAACCAAACACATCAAAGACGTGTGAGGGAATCTAAGAATATAAGTTATGATATATAAACCTTTTTATCGAGCAAACCTATACATAGATTTCCGGCAAAATTACCGAAACCTATAAAATTTGCTCCCTGGATCCTAGAGGATCAGGAATAATAAGAATATAAGATCTGATATATAAAGATACCGCTTAAAAACTCAAAAAAATACAAAAGAGAACCTGTGGGGAAAACATAACAAAGCGAACCTACTGAACTAAATTTAAAGTTTTTATATTAGGATATCTGAGTGTGTATATATGGAGAGGGATCTTCATGAAAAAAAAGGTTCAGACAGAGCTATAAATAGCGCTGTCCCCAGAGGAATGCCCCTTGACCTTCAGAAAAAAAGCCCTTGGAAAGCAAGCTCAAACCCCACTACCTTTGCCAGAGGCTTACTCAAAAAGGTAAAGCAATTTATGAAAAAAACTCCAAAAAAGCTCCCGGAGTATGACCCCAAAACAGAAGGAGCTCTTGTTAATTTTGAGGTTCCGGAAGGGTTTGAAGAAATTGAAAGGTACTGGGTTGATGAGCCCTATGCCTTTGTAGTAGTCCTAAAAGACAGAAGGATGAGCAATTATTACAGACTGATAGAGCCTTCTCTTACAAGATATGAAAAAGAACTGCTGAACCGAATATATGAAGATTTACAAGATATTCTAAGCCTTAACTCCACAACTTCAAAAACGGACAAAGAAAGACTCCTTATAGACCGGACGCTATTTCTTTTTGAACGCTATAGGGCAGAAATTTCCACATCTTCAATGCACAGGCTAATCTATTATTTGAAAAGAAATCTTCTTGGATACGAAAAAATAAATCCCTTACTTTATGATCCAAATCTAGAAGACATTTCCTGTGACGGCGTGAAAATTCCTGTTTTTGTATACCACACAAAATACCGAACCATAACGACCAATATCTCTTTTGAAGAAGAGGAACTGGACTCGCTTGTGGTCAAAATGTGCCAGCTAAACAACAAACATATTTCGGTAAGTCAGCCCATAGTCGATGCTACCATGGCAGACGGCTCAAGGCTTCAGGCCATGCTCGGAAGGGAAGTTACTCCAAGAGGAAGTTCCTTTACCATTCGAAAATTCAGAAAAGATCCGATTACCCCAATCGATCTCCTTAACTTTAAAACCTGTGATCTGGATATGCTTGCCTATTTCTGGCTTGTCATCGAAGGAGGGTATAATCTTCTTTTCGCCGGGGGAACAGCTTCAGGCAAAACCTCAATGCTTAATGCGACCTCGCTTTTCATGCCTTCTCTAGCAAAAATAATTTCTATTGAGGATACACGAGAATTAAGGCTCCATCATGACAATTGGGTTTCCGAAATCGCCAGAAAAAGTTTTTCCGAGGAGAACACAGGCAAAATTTCCATGTATGATCTTTTAAAAGCGGCTCTAAGACAGCGTCCAGACTATATTATCGTAGGAGAAGTTCGAGGAGCCGAAGCCTTAACCCTTTTTCAGGCAATGTCCACAGGCCATGCAACAAGTTCCACAATGCATGCAGGCGACGTTCAAACCGTTATAAACAGGCTTACACATGACCCGATTAATGTTCCATTGGTGATGCTTCAGTCGCTAAACGTGCTTTCCATCCAAGAACAAGTCTATATCGAGGATAAAAGAGTCAGAAGAACCAGAAATCTTGTGGAAATCCTAAACGTGGATCCTGAAACTGGAGATCTGGGAATTAACGAACTTTTTAGCTGGGAACCTTCCAAAGACTCCTTTGTCCAAGTCGGAGACTCCTATATTTTAAAGGAAATTATGTATGTAAGAAGCTGGGACCTTTGGCAGCTTCAGCAGGAGCTTGAAGCCAGAAAAAGGATACTAGCTTATTTGGTCGAGAAAAACATGAGAAATTACGTGGAAGTTTCCTTGGCAGTGCGGGCCTATCAGGAAAACCCAAAACTCGTGCTTGAAAAGCTTGAAGAGGATTCCCTGAAGGAAATGATAGCCAAAATGAGCTTCCCGGAGCATCCATGAGTTTTCTTGACCATTTTGCATACAAGGCCTTTGGAGAAAGTTTTTATAAAAGAGAAAAGCGCTTTGCAGCTTTTAAGACAAGGCTCCGCCAAGCCCATTTTCCAGTAACCCTTTCGCAGTACCTTGCCTCCACCCTTCTCTACGCCCTCCTTGGAGGCTTTTTGGGAGGAATTGTGGGAGGAGGCTTAGGCTGGAAGCTCTTATCCAAACCTGAAAATTCCATATCAAGCATTCTTGATGCCCTCAGGCTCGAAAGCCTTACAAAAACTCCCAAACTGCTTGCGGGCCTAAGTGGGCTTATATCTTTTTTTGCCCTTTTTGCAGTCATTTTTGGCTTTGCATACCTTCTACCTCATTTTCAAGCCGAGATCCGCAAATCCCAAATTGATAGATCCCTGCTTCCTGCAACTACCTATATGTACGCCCTGACAAAAGGAGGAATGCCTCTCTTTGCGGTTTTTCGCTCTTTGAGTCAGCATACGCTTATTTTAGGAGAAACAGCCGAAGAAATCCGAGGCATTGTACGGGATATGGACTACCTTGGAAAAGATCTCTTAAGCGCAATTGAAGCCGCAAAAGTCCGGACCCCTTCGGAAAATTTTAAGGAGTTTCTGGAAGGCCTAAGTTTTGTCGCAAACAGCGGAAATGTAAAAGAATACCTGAAGAACAAAACGAATCAATATCAGGAGCTGGCGGAACATGCAAACAAAGCCTTCCTTCAGAAACTCGATGTGTTGGCAGAGGTTTACGTAACAGCGCTTGTGGCAGGGCCTCTTTTTATAATGATCACGCTAATTATGCTTCACTTTTTTAGGACTTCTACAACCCAGGTCCTTTACATCCTGATTTATGTAATTATCCCGCTTGCAACCCTTTTCTATCTTGTGTTACTGGACATGGCTGGGGAGCTTTCCTTAAACCCGGAAAAAGTATCCCTTTCTCCTCCTCTCCTTAATCTTAAGGATATTCCCGAAAAAGCGACAGAGATCGAGGAAATCGAGGAAAGTAAACTCATAAAAAAAATATATTATTGTGCAAAAATCCAGAGGCTCAAAAAAGCCCTCCTCAATCCTTTTGCTTTGATGATAAAGGAGCCAAAATATAGCCTCTTGCTAAGCCTCCCTCTAGCTTTGCTGTATCTAGCTTACGGACCTAGGTTTTTTTATCTGAATTCTAGCTTTTCCCTGAGCTTAAATCCTAAATTTAGGGCCGGAAATCTGCACGACCTGGACTTTATAACTTGGCTTGATGATTACCTTATACACTTTGCACTTATTGTGCTGATTCCTTTCATTATTTTCTACGAATTGCGAGCCCGGAAAAAAAGACAATATGATGATCTACTGCCTGATTTTCTTAAAAATCTAGCTAGTATGAATGCCTCTGGCATTCTGCTTACAAACGCTCTGGTGCTGATGGCGGATTCCAGATTAGGGGTGCTAAGCAAGGAATTAAAAAAAGTGAAAGAAGAACTAGCTTGGGGAAACTCAATTTCAATTGCTCTTCTCAGACTTGAAGCTAGAATAGGAACCGCAAGCGCAAGCAAAATCCTAAATACTCTGATCAGGGCAAACGAATCTACAAGTGATCTTAAAAGCGTGCTTTACATAAGTTCGGAGCAGGTCAAAAACGAGGAAAAAATGAAAAAAGAAAGGGCTTCACAGATGGCAATATACATTTTCACTATATACATTTCTTTTGTGGTCTTTCTTTTCATTGTTTATGTACTAAGCGTTTATTTTTTCCCGGAAACTGCTGCGTTCAAAGGAGTGAAAGGCGATATTGTAAATTTAGGATTTGATACTGACGAATATACAATGCTGATGTTTCACTCCGCAATAATCCAAGGCAGCTGTTCAGGCCTTGTTGCAGGAAAAATGGGACAAGGATCAATGTATTTAGGCCTTAAGTATAGCGTTAGTATGATTATTTTGGCATATATTGTATTCAATGTGTTTGTATAAATTCATAAAGATAGGAAAAAAGAAAAAAGGGAAAACGAGGTGGAGGATGCCTAAAAACGAAACTTTATTTAAAAACAATACTGCCGTTTCCGAAGTGGTAGCTCAGATGCTTATGACAACCATGGTGCTTATATCCCTTTCCGGAATCGGAGCGGTTGTACTTTCTTTTGGAGAAGCT
Organism: Methanosarcinaceae archaeon; assembly: GCA_028684695.1. Taxonomy (GTDB): domain Archaea; phylum Halobacteriota; class Methanosarcinia; order Methanosarcinales; family Methanosarcinaceae; genus JAQVBP01. The sequence continues at coordinate 4,238 of JAQUFK010000009.1, forward strand.
GAAAATCCCCCTCAGCCAGAGCTTCAGGAATGGGCAAGTGTCTTTTCTGATACCATTTCCTTAAGGCACTGTGGAGGAGAGCCAATCGAGGTTAGTAAACTGAAGATAAAGCTTGATGTAAATGGAGTTCCTTACTTGTATCCCTCGGAGAAAATATATCAGAATTTGGGAAAAAGCAGATGGGAAATGGGAGAGGAGATTCAACTTAACACAAAAACCGAGTGGGGACTTAACTTAAAAAGGGACGATGCCATAAAATTATACCTGATCGATACCCCTTCAAATCAGCTTATTCAAAAATTTACAGTCTCTGCCTTCGGACCTCCAGAATGGATTACCCCTCAAGGAGGGGTCCAAGATACCTCGGGAGGTTTTGCGAAACTTTCGGATGTCCAGGCAGAAAATGATGAAAAAGTTACGGTATATTATCCTCCCCAGAATTCAGATCCCAATATATATCAGGAGTTTGTTTTTGAAATCGATACCGAAGCTTACGGGCTTCGGCCCGGAGATCGGATCTCAAACGTCCTTCTTAAACTCGCCTACCAAGGACATGATAATAATTATGAGAGCATTAAGCTAAGTTACTGGGATGAAAATTCCAAAAATATGGAGGAATATGAACAAAATCTCCCCGAGCTTAATGATTATAACTCAACTACCGTGGATTTATCTACATATATCGATTCTGCAGAGGAACTGAAAAACCTGAAAATCCGATTTTACGCTGTAAAAAATGCCGCATCAGGAAAAGAAATAAACCTTGATTACGTAGCTATAAAAATAAGTTGAAAAAATATAATTATTTCTTTTTGTTTGTTCCCTTCAGTTTTTTCTTTATTTTTGTAGCAGTTCTTTTTTTCTTTGTCGAGAGTGCATCCGCAACAATGTGGATTTCAATAGAGAATACTATACCTGCAAAAAGGGAAATTAAATATTCCTGCGGGACTTCTTTTGCACTTAAATCCAGAGCTAAAACTACAGGAGCTACAAAGACAAGCCCTACAGTAAGGATAATTATAAGCGGGCCGAGGATAGGATTATGCAACATTCCCCTATGCCCAAAGAGTTTCTGGTAAGGCCACCAGATATACCGAAAAGGCCCCCAGCGTTTAAAAGGATCACTTTTAATATCCAAATCAGGGCTTAAATAATAGGTTCCTACCAGAAAGGAAAAAGCAAAGAGAGCTATGGAACCAGGACTCAAATATTCCAAAGGAAGGGTTTTGCTGCACAGGGGAGAGTGCAAGCCTATCAATATCAGAAATAATATAATTATGTTTATTTTGTTGTGGGTTTTACCGTCCGGCATTAAAGCAAACTCCGTTTTTTGAAAAATTCATTCTTATTTTTTCTTAGGGCACAATTTCAATTCTATGATTCTTATTCTTTGTAGCTTTTAAATATATGCCTTCTTGATTTTCTCGCTTTTCTTGATTTTAACAAATTGTAAAAAGATTGGAGGAAAAAGCCTGTTTAGGAACCATCTAAGAATTATCTGAGAATTATCTGAGAATTATCTGAGAATTATCTGAGAATTATCTTAGGGATTTAGGGATTAATTCAGATTGCCGAAAATTATATATATGACAAATACAGTTTTAGATATGCAACAAAATTTCATATATCCGAAAAAAACAGATGTGAAAAATAACCCCTATAAAACAGTAAAGAACATAGCTAAACTGCAAGAAGATAATTCTGCAGTTGTTTGACCCGACTCGTTTTCCGGAAAATTTATTTTTTCCGGGAAGACTTGTCGGGCAGCCAAAACCATATAGGGAGACACTCAAAAGCGTTTAAAAAGTAGCCCTAAAACCGCTATTGACTCTGCAGCAAATAAGAAAAGCTTCTAAAGCAGTCAAGGAGTAGCAACAAAAGGACTATGAAGATAAACAAGGAGGAAAACATGCTGGTGGGGTATCAATATTTATTAAAAGAACTTGGGGAGTTGAGTTCACAAAAAAACTTATCTTTGGATGAAATTGCTAGAAAAATGAAAATGACTCCCTCAAGTATGAAAATCTTGCTTGAGCTTATGGAAAAAAAAGGAGATCTAAAAAGCTGTGGCTTTAAGATAACCGGAAAAGAAGAGGGCAGCAGGAACGGAAAAACCCTTCAAACAGTAAGCAAAAAGAAAAACAGGCTGAGGCCTTACAGACAAAAAGAGTCAGAAGCTATTTCTCTATCTATGAGCCCTCAATGTATGGGGTGCCAAGCCTGCTACTGCGGAAATTCTTGTATAAACCGCAAGCCTGTAAAGCTGCCCCGAATTTCGGGAAAAATATAAACACTTGCCAAGGAAATTTCTGAAAAAAAACCCTTTACGATGAACTGGAAAACATCTCAAAAACCAAACAAAAACAAAATTCCGGAGATTTAAATTAAATCCGCATTTCGGGGGATGCGGCTCTGTGCATGGCGAATAAACCCGGAATACAAAAACAATCTCTACAAGATCGACTCTGGTTTTTGGGATGTATTCTTCTCCGGAAAGAGGGCTCTGAAAAATACTTTACCGGTAGAGAGTATTTTTCAATTCATTCCCTTTTTCCACTTTACCTCCTCAATAAAACCCCATTGCTCAAACTGGAACTCTGCAACTGCTGCAGAAAATGAAATTTACCTTTTTTCCCATTTTTTAATTTCAAGCAGTTCGGAAAGAGTTCCTCCCCGTTTTATTTCGTCATAGAGCCTCTGTTCGGTCTTGTTAACCTCTTTTGCTCTTCTTGCAATTTCATAGGCTCTTTCTTTGGGAATTACGACAACGCCATTGTCATCTCCTACAATATAATCCCCAGGCTTGACAGTTTGAGCTCCACATGTGATTTCAGAATTTATTTCTCCAAAACCTTTGGGATCTCCCGCATTTGGAACGACATTTTTTGCAAAAACTGGAAGTTTGATCTCCTCAATATCCTCAATATCCCTGGCAGCCCCCTCAAGCACGATTCCGGCAACGCCTTTGTTCAGGCAGCTGTAGGTAGCAAGTCCTCCCCAAGGAGAAATATCCCAGCTTCCATTATAGATAACAAGAACATCTCCAGGCTTTGCTATATCTATCGCTTCGACAGTTTTGGCCCAATCCCCTGCAAAAGTCTGGACTGTAACTGCCGTTCCCACCATTTTCTTGCCTTTCACAAGAGGCCGAATCCCTTTCATTGCCCCTTTCCTGTGCATGGCATCTGAGATATTGGGAGTTGAAACTGTCAGAAGCAGGTTTCGAATCTCTGTATCAAGACTCCCTTTTTCCCTGAAAACAACAGCCTCAGGAGCATCCACGCTCTGTCGGACAAGCTTTGCAGCTGCAGTAACATTATCGGACCTTGCAATATTTCCGCCTACGATCACAATCCCGGCTCCGGCCTGAACAGCTTTTGCGGAAAGTTCCGCATCAAGTCCACCTGCAGCTGCAATTTGCAGGCCGACTTCCTTGGAGATTTCTTCAAGGGTATGGATGGGATCCATTCCCAGCATCTGCTGGTCAATGCCTATGTGTACGTTTAAGTAATCTACCCCAAGAGCCTCGAGTTCCTTTGCCCTTTTCAAAGGCTCAGAAACAGCTATAAGATCAGCCATTATCCTGACGCCATAAGTGTGAGCCGAGCGAATTGCATCCAGAATGGTAGCGTCATCAGCACCTCCAAGAATTATCACAACATCGGCTCCGGCTTTGGCAGCCATCTCAACTTCGATTGCTCCCGTATCCATCGTCTTCATGTCCGCAAGGACAGTTTGGTCCGGAAAGTTCTCCTTTATTACGCGCACGGCATCCATGCCTTCGCTTTTTATTAGGGGAGTGCCCACCTCTATCCAATCAACTCCACCGGCAAGGGCTTCTTTTGCAATCTCTACTGCGCGATCCAGTTCCAGAAGGTCAAGGGCGACCTGAATTATCAAAACGATTGTATCACCTCAGATATAAAAAGTCATTTTTGCGAATAGTTAGGTGTATTTTAGAGGCCTCAGAATTACATTTATTAAGAATTATAATAGAATACCGGTTTAGAATGACATTTGAAGTTACTAAACTCTTTCTGTTTTTCAGATGCTGGGCTTTATATTACAAAGCCCGAGGAGCAAAAAGTTAAATCTCAGGGCTTCCCTTTAAAAGACAGGATGTCATTCAAAAACCGGCATATTATATCAATGAAAGACTTTTCAAGGGAAGAAATCGATTTCGTGCTCGATACTGCAGAAAAGCTCGAGCCTGCGGCAAGAGGGCTAGAAAAGTCCAGGCTTCTGGACGGAAAGCTCGTAGCACTTCTTTTTTTTGAACCAAGCACCCGAACTCGACTCTCTTTTGAAACCGCGGTCAACAGGCTTGGGGGAAAAACCATCAACTTAGGCTCCGTAGAAGCAAGTTCGGTTATGAAAGGGGAAAATCTGGCCGATACTATCCGGGTCGTAAGCGGGTATGCAGATGTAATCGTTATGCGACACCCAAAAGACGGGGCAGGGCGCATGGCCTCAGAGTTCTCAAGCGTTCCCATAATAAATGGGGGAGATGGCTCTGTTCACCATCCTACTCAAACTATTCTTGACCTTTATACCATCCGTAGGGAAAGTCATCTTGAAGGCCTGAAAATTGCCATGGCAGGAGACTTAAAGTATGGCAGAACCGTTCACTCCCTCTGTCAGGCCCTTGCTCTTTACGGAGCCGATATGACCTTTGTTTCTCCTCCGGAATTGCGGATGCCCCCAGAAATTGTCCGGGAGCTGAAACGACAGAAAATAAGGGTCAAAGAGACCGATTCTTTTGAAGGAATAATAGGAGATGTCGAAGTGCTCTATATGACCAGGGTTCAGAGGGAACGCTTTCCGGATCCAGAAGAATACCTCAAGGTCGCAGACAGCCTCCGAATTGATGCCAAACTTTTAAAAGCTGCAAAACCTGAACTTAAGGTGCTTCATCCTCTGCCGCGGGTAAATGAAATCGAACATGATGTTGATTCTACCCCGCATGCCTGTTACTTTGAGCAAGCTTTCTATGGAGTTCCAACGCGTATGGCTTTACTTGCTTTGGTTGCGGGAGTGATAAAATGAGAGAAAAAAGAGATCTTAAAGTTCAGGCAATCGAAAAAGGAACTGTAATAGACCATATCCCGGCCGGGCAGGCCTTAAATGTGCTGCATATTTTAGGCATTTCAGGAGATTTTAAAAGTACGGTAAGCTTTGTTATGAACGCGCAAGGGGCAAGAGGCAAAAAAGATGTCGTAAAAATAGAAGGAAAAGAAATCAATGTAGGAGAACTTAACAAAATCGCCCTGATAGCCCCAGGAGCCACGGTAAATATAATTAGGAATTTTGAAGTTAAACGGAAATATAATGTCATAATTCCAAATTATATTGAAGGAGTGCTGCGCTGCATTAACCCCAATTGTATTTCCAACAGTAAAGAGCCGATCAAATCCAAGTTTGCAGTCCTTCAGTCCGAAGAAAAAGAAGTTTTTCTCCGCTGTGTATATTGCAATTCCATAATTTACGAAAACATTGTCAGACACCTTTTTTAAACAGAGGGATTTTTCCCCGGAGAAAAAGTTTCCTATTTTAGGGGAAAGTAAAAAAGCCTTTTTTCACCCCTTTTAAATATGCTTTTAAGCCGGGCAGGTTTTTTCGGCTGATTTTGACAAAAGCAGAGAGCCAGATTTTAAAGCCAAAAAAATAGAGTAAAAATAAAAAGTATTGCCTTTTTGTAGCATGAGCCTTCAGAAACCAAAACATGTTTCGGCCCAGATGGAATTCTGTAAACCCACTCCTTTTTTTACTTGTAGCCCCCCCTTTGTGCCAAATTTTAGAGGCGGGAACACAAAGGACTTTATACCCGCGCTTCCGAGCTCTAAAACACCAATCCGCTTCTTCCCAGTATGCAAAATAAGCTTTATTTAAAAACCCAACTTCCTCAAACAAGTGGCTTTTTGCAAGCAAAGCACAGCCAACGACATAATCTACTTCATAGGCTTTTTGAAAGCTTTCTCCAAGCCTTTTATTTGAATTTATAAATTTATATTCTCCTGTGCTCAACGAGACCTTAAGGCCTGCAGACTGAATTTTATCCGGCTTTTCAGAATGAAGAACCACAGGACCTACAATCCCGTATTCAGGCGCTTTTTCTGCAAGCGCTACCAGCTCTTCTAAAAAATTTGGAGCAACAAGGGTATCGTTATTGAGCAAAAGAATATAATCGGGGTTTTCTTCAAGTGCCTTGCTTATCCCTACATTGTTTCCTTCTGAAAAGCCTAAATTCTTCCCGTTTTCAAGGAGTTTGAGCCCAGGATATCTGTTTTTGAAAAGCTCTGCAGACCCGTCAGTTGAGCCATTGTCTACAAGTATTAGGCTATAATTTGGATAGCTGATCCGCATTAAGGATGCAAGACAATTTAGGGTATCTTCTTTTCCGTTCCAGTTGAGAATTATGATACTGACTTTTGGAGAGGGCATTGAGATTCCCCTTAAAAAGATTAAAAGTTTAGCGACTTATTTTCAAAAACAATACTAATTGAAAAAGGGATTAAGCCAAAACCAGCTCAGCCTGAGGAAGTTTTTCTTGAAAAAATCGGTCAAAGGTCTCAATTATGTAATCCGTCATCGCTTTGTTAATTCCTGGATAAACTCCGATAAAAAAGGAATTTTCCAGGATAAGATCCGTGTTTTTGAGCCCTCCGCAGATCCTATAATCAACCCCTTCAAAACAAGGATGTTTGGTTAAGTTGCCTGCAAAAAGCATCCGGGTTGCGATTTTATGCTTTTCAAGGTACCTTACCAACTCGTTTCTCGTAAAGCCTGCATTTTCCCTTACCGTAAGCAAAAAAGCAAACCAGCTCGGCTCGGCTTCTGCTTCTACTTTTGGCAAAATAAAATAAGCTTTATACTTTTTCAGCCCTGCGTACAAGCGATTAAAATTTCTTTTTCGGGCTTCAATAAAAGCTGGAAGTTTTTTAAGCTGCTCAAGCCCCACAGCCGCCTGCATCTCGGTTAATTTCAGGTTATAGCCTATGTGAGAGTAGGTATACTTATGGTCATAGCCAGAGGGCAGTTTTCCAAGTTGCAGCTCAAACCTTTTCCCGCAACTGTTATCTGTTCCGGGCTGACACCAGCAGTCCCGTCCCCAGTCTCGGAAGGATTCGACTAAGCGTTTTAGTCGAAGCTCATTTGTAAAAACTGCCCCCCCTTCACCCATGGTCATATGATGGGGAGGATAAAAACTTGAAGTTGCAAGCTGCCCAAAGCTTCCGGTATATCTTCCCTCATACTTTGAGCCAAGAGCGTCGCAGTTATCTTCAATCAGCCAGAGTCCATATTCTTCCGTAAATTCCTGAACCTTTTTTAGATTAAAGGGATTTCCAAGGGTATGCGCAAGAAAGATGGCCCCGGTTTTTTCCGAAACTGCAGCCTCAAGCTTCTCGACTTGGATATTATAGGTTCCAAGTTCAACATCCACAAATACAGGGATCAGTCTGTTTTGAATAATCGGCCCGACTGTTGTTGGAAAACCTGCAGCTACACTAATAACCTCAGCTCCAGGCTTTAACCGGGCATCTCCCAATTTAGGAGAAGTTAAAGCCGATAAAGCAAGCAGATTTGCAGAAGAGCCAGAGTTGGTTAAAGAGCAATATTTAACTCCCAAAAAAGCAGCAAATTTTTTTTCTAATTGTCTTGCAAATCGGCCTGCAGCCAAGCGCATTTCAAGAGCTGAGTCTACGAGCCTGCAGATTTCCTTTTCGTCATAAATGGTGCCCCCGTATTGAATATAGGTTTCTCCAGGGACAAAATCATTTTTTTTCCTGAGCGAATAAAGCTGTTTTACTTTCTGAAAAACCTCATCTCTTATTCTCATTTCCTCCATAGTATCCCCCTGGCTTGCACCCTATGCCTTCCCCACAGATTTTCAAAATTATTTTGCAAGTTTTAAAAAAAGGTCTGTGCTGCTGCCCCAGGAGAAGCGTTCTTTTGCTGTTTTTTCAGCATTCTCCCCCAAGCTTAACGCAATTTCCCTGTGCTTCAAAAGGTATTTTAACTGTTCAGTAATTGCATCCACGTCCGGTTCTACTAAAATCCCATTTACTCCATCTGAAATCGCTTCTGGAATCCCTCCAGCTTTTGTAGCTAAAATCGGTTTTCCCATTGCCATTGCTTCTAAAAGCGCTAAAGAGACCCCCCCTTCTCCCAGAGGAGTATGAGTATAAATATTGCAAAGGGAGAGAGGAACAGAAGGTTTTTCAATGGTTCCTGTGAAAATAATTGCCTCCTGAAGCTTTTCCTCTCTTGATAATTTTTTAAGCTCTTCGGAATAAATTCCTTCCCGAGTTAAAATGAGGACGGTTTCCGGAAAGGAAGTTTTTAATTTACTTACGGCTTTAATTAAAATTTTAGCGCCTTCAGCTTTATGTTTTAAAGCTGTTAAGCCAATTGCAAGCAAAACAATGGAATTTTCAGGAATCTTATATTCTTTTCGAAAAGTCTCAATTTCGGTGTTTGAAACTGCAACCGGACAATTGACGCCTGCATAGGTAATTACGGAATTTTTAAAGTTTAAACCGTAAATGGTTTCTACTTTCTTTTTTAAGTTTTTAGATACAAACGTCACCCAATCACATTTATCTAAAAGAGATTGGAAAAAAAATCTTTCCGGAAAAGAAAGTTTATCCTCAGGTTCCGGTTCGGTATGGAAAGTATGAATTAATTTAATATTGTTTAAGGCTTTATACAAAACCCCAGGCAACAAACAATACCAGCTACCCTGAGAATAGATTACATCGGGCTTGATTTTTTTTAAGATAAACCAGGCTTTAAGCGAGAATAAGCCTTTACCTTCTCGAAGACCATAATTTTCCGGATCTTTTCCTTTCCTGAAAATAACCCGGACCTCAAGCTCTTCCCTCTGTTTTAGTTCATTAACTAAATTTATAAGATAATTTTTTGCCCCTCCTCCCAAACTCTTTTTCCAGTAATTTGAGATAAGCACCACTTTCATAAAAACCGCTTCCAAAGACTTGGTTTTGAAAGAAGAACCCTAGAATCCCGAAAAAGAAAGACTTTAAAGAAACTCCGAACTTTTGGCTTCGGTACACTGTCTAAAATCCGATTTGGCTTGCTTTTCCCGGCTTCTAGTTTCCTTTATAAGCATCCCAGCCCTCATAAGGCTTTCAAAAGTGCCTGCATCAGTCCAGAAACCTTCAACTACCCTGTATTCCATGACCCCTTTTCCAACATAATAATTGTTTACATCCGTGATTTCAAGCTCGCCCCTTCCTGAAGGTTTGAGCTTTCTAACCACTTCAAAAACCTTGGAATCATAAATGTAAATCCCTGTCACTGCTAAGTTGCTTTTTGGGCTTTGAGGTTTTTCCTCAATTCCCAAAACTTTCTTCCCATCAAGTTCCGCAACCCCAAACCTTCCGGCATCAGAAACTTCTTTAAGAAAGATTTTAGCTCCCTCTCGGAAGTTTGTAACATCGGCTCGGATATTATTCTGAAAAATATTGTCTCCAAGAATAACCGTAACAGCATCCCCGTCAACAAAATGTTCAGCAATTCCCAGAGCCTGGGCAATGCCTCCGGCTTCTTCTTGGATCCCGTAGGTCAGCCGCACTCCAAACTCCGTCCCTGAACCCAAAAGTTCAAGGAAATGCCCCGCATGCCCCCGGCCTGAAACAATCATTATCTCCTCAATTCCCGAATCAATCAGAGTCTTGAGAGGATAATAAACCATAGGCCTATCATAAATAGGCAACAGGTGTTTATTGGTAACTTTGGTAAGGGGATACAGCCTGGTACCATTTCCCCCGGCAAGGATAACACCTTTAATTGTTTTCAACCCCCTTTTCTTTTTGAGACCTATTTTCAAAACACACAAATTCCCTAAAACTTAAAAGAACAGCCTCAAGAATCCTAGCTCTCTGGCAGCCAAGCAGCGCTTAAAAATTATTTTCCTTGGAAAATACATATTAAATTATATTTTTAAAAATAAGTCTCTTTGGAAACAGAGTTTCTAAAAGATATTCTGGCACAACTAAAGAAAGATCAAGTCCTTTTCCCCTTAAAAAAGCCTGCTCGACTTGAACCCGGATAAGCTATTTATCAGGTAAGAACTTTTTTGCTATTCAGATACCATGAGCTTTAGAGAATTCATTTCCCGGCTTAAGAAAACCGGTACACTAGTTGAGATCCAGCGCCCTGTTTCTCCGAAATTCGAAGCTTCAAGAATTGCAAAGCAGACAAAAGCTCCGATCCTTTTCCAAGACATTGCCGGCTCAAAAGTGCTTCTGAACCTGCTCGGTTCAAGAGAAGAGCTTGCAACTATGTTAAAAGTCCCAAAAGCAGAAATCATAAGCAAACTCTCCAAAGTTGCCCCAAAAGGCGAAGTCAAGCTTGTCTCTGCCTCTCCTACCCTTGAAGTCGTAGAAGAAGAAGTGGATTTGACAAAACTGCCAATCCTGACGCATTTTGAAAAGGATGGGGGGCCTTATATAACCGCGGGGATAGTGGTTTCAGAATACGAAGGAGTCAGCAACGCCTCCATCCATAGACTCATGCTCCTTGGAAAAGACCGCCTTGCAGCTCGGCTGGTTCCTCCCCGCCATACCTACCTCCTGCATAAAAAAGCCGCAGAAAAAGGAGAAAAACTCCCTGTAGCAATCGTACTCGGCTGTGCCCCAACCATAATTTATGCAAGCTCTACCCGAGTTCCTGCAGGAAAGGAATTTGAATATGCAGCCGCACTTAGAGGAAGCCCGGTCGAACTTTTTGAATGCGAAAACGGGATAAAGGTTCCGCACTCCGAAATCGTACTCGAAGGTTATATCGAGCCTGAGGAAAGAGTAGACGAAGGCCCCTTTGTAGACATAACCGGAACCTATGATCGAATCCGAAAAGAGCCAGTTATCCGCATAACCCGAATTATTCATAGAAAAGATCCAATCTACCATGGAATTCTCCCAGCTGGCCCCGAACATCTTCTCATGATGGGAGTCCCTTACGAACCCCGAATCTTTAGGGCCGTAGGCGAGGTTACGCAAGTAAAAAATGTGGTTCTGAGCCAAGGGGGTTGCTGCTACCTCCATGCAATCGTCCAGATTGAAAAACAGACCGAAGGTGATGGGAAAAACGCAATTATGGCCGCGTTTGCAGCGCACACCAGCCTCAAACACGTAGTTGTCGTGGATGAGGATATCGATATTTTTGATCCAAACGATGTGGAATTTGCCATCGCCACCCGGGTAAAAGGAGACAAGGACCTTTTGATAATTTCAAACGTGCGCGGAAGTTCCCTGGATCCAAGGGGAGCTTCAGATGGAACCACAACAAAGCTTGGAATTGACGCAACAAAGGTTCTTGCAGAAAAGGAAAATTTCAAAAGAGCCAAAATCCCAAAATAAAGCAAAAAGAAAGAAGGAAGCTTCATGTACCTTACAAAAGAAGAAGAGCAAATTTTAAACGGAGAAGCCGGAGAAACCCTCCAAAAAGCGCTTGAAATCCTAGTAGCCCTTGGAGATATCTACGGAGCCGAAGGGCTAATTCCCATAAAAAGTGCTCAGATTGCAGGCGTTTCATACAAGACCATCGGGGATGCGGGACTCGAATGGATTTCGGACTTGAAAGGCAAGGTAAAAGTTCCGGCAATCCTAAACCCTGCAGGTATGGATCTTGAGAACTGGGAAAGAATTAGGATTGAGAGGACTTTTGCCGAAAAACAAAAAGAAATCGTCAGAGCCTATGAAAAACTTGGAATCCGCTGCGAATGCACCTGCACCCCCTATACTCTCAAAAATTTTTCAGTAAAATCCGGAGATCATCTGGCCTGGAGTGAATCCTCAGCCGTAGCTTATGCTAACTCTGTCCTCGGAGCTCGAACCAATCGGGAAGGAGGACCTTCTGCCCTCTCTGCGGCGCTTTTAGGAAAAACTGCAAATTATGGCTTTCATCTGGAAGAAAATCGGATTCCCACCATCTCAGTCTCCGTAGAATGTTCCCTGAAGACTTCAGATTACGGCGCTCTTGGCTATGCGGCTGGAAAAGCGATAGGAAGCCAGGTCCCCATATTTTATCTGAATGAGAAAAAGGAAAGAAAAAAAGGAAAGGAAAAGAGTAAAGAAGAAGCTGCCACCGCTTGCCCAAATCAAGACGAGCTAAAAGCTCTCGGAGCCGCAATGGCAGCCTCCGGAGCTGTTGCCCTTTACCACGTGGCAGGGCTTACCCCTGAGGCCAAAAAAAGGAAGTTTGAGCCTCCTGCGGAAAAACTCGTAATCGAAAGGAGCCAGCTTGACGAAGTCTATGCCAGCCTCTGCGAAGACTCTGAGCCCGACCTTATAGCCCTCGGCTGCCCGCATTGTTCCCCTGCCGAACTTAAAAAAACAGCCGAACTTCTAAAAGACAAAAGCGTCTCAAAGGAGCTCTGGGTCTTTACTTCAAGAGAAATTGCAAAGTTTTATCCTGAATACATCAACTGCATAGAAAAAAGCGGAGCAAAAGTAATCTGTGATACCTGTATGGTTGTTTCTCCTGCAAGCAACCACTATTCCTGCGTTATGGTAAACTCGGGCAAAGCTTTTGCCTATGTTCCGGGAATGTGCGGGGCAAAAGCCGTTTTCGGAAGTCTGGAGGCTTGCGTCCAGAACGCAACCGGAGAAAAGAAAAAAGGAGAGGATTTCAATTAAGGTAAAAGGCAGAACGATTGCAAAAGGAAGAGCCGAAGGAGAAGTTTTGCTTTCCTGCGATCCGATCTCCTTTCTGGGCAGCGTGGATCCAAAAAGCGGAACCGTTGTTGAGAAAGGCCACGCTCTTTACGGCAAATCAATAAAAGGAAAAATTCTGATTTTCCCTCACGGGAAAGGCTCGACTGTGGGCTCCTATGTCATGTACCAGCTGAAAAAAAATAAAGCCGCCCCTGTTGCTATTATTAACCTCGAAACCGAGCCTATTGTGGCCGTTGGAGCTATTATCTCGGAAATTCCCCTACTAGACAAACTGGAAAAAAACCCTTACGAATTCTTAAAAGATGGGGATCGGGTCCGGATAAACGCAGGAGAAGGTTTTCTTGAAACTCTGGAAAAAGCCTGAAAGAGCTTATCCGGATTTATTTTTCCGGAAAAAACAGATCAGAAAAACCCGCACTCCAAAAATCCCTATTTCAAGATCCCTGTCTTTTTAAGGCAGAGAAAACTTTGATCCATACAAGAGATTTTTTATGATGAGTACAGAAGGAAAACCCCCTCTTAAGGATAAGAACTTCGATCCCGAAGCAACAGTTGCGCTAATATATCCCTTTATCAGTCCCCTCTTTGCTGTCTACGAAATCCAAAGGTCCGGGACATCCCTCTTTTTTTATGGAACTCCCAAACGCAATCCGGAAGAAATAATTGGTCTGCTCTGGGAACCTCTGGAAAGTTTGGGACTCCAGTTTGACCTGAAGTACCAGCTTGGGGAATACGTGCTTTTTGTAATGCCCAAAAAAAAGAAAAAAGAAAAAATCGGGCTAAATATCGCCCTTTTTTTAGCAACCGTTTTAACCACGATGTTTGCAGGAGCTACAATGTTTGGGGTGGATCTGCTCCAGGAGCCAGCTCAGTTTACAAAAGGCTATCCCTTTACCCTCGCCCTAATGGCGATTCTTGGCTCCCATGAAATGGCTCATTTCTTGGCTGCACGGTATCACGGCATGCGCACGTCTTTGCCCTACTTCATTCCCTTCCCTGCCTTTATAGGCACCTTGGGAGCCGTTATAAAATACAGAGGCCCTATCCCCAGCCGTAAAGCCCTCTTTGACGTAGGGGTTGCAGGCCCCCTTGTAGGACTTTTGGTCTCGGTAGGCGTTTGCATAATAGGGCTTTCCCTTGAGGCCCCGGCTCTAGCTCAGGCTCCGGATGCTTACACCTTTTCCCTAGGGCTGCCTCCTCTCTTTCTCCTGCTCCAAAACCTCTTAGGAATTGCTAAAGACAGTATAATACATCCAGTAGCTTTTGCAGGCTGGGTTGGAATGTTTGTAACCCTGCTAAACCTGCTTCCCGCAGGCCAGCTTGATGGAGGCCATATCCTTCGCGCAATGCTTGGAAAAAAAGCCTTGAAAATCTCGGCAGTTATTCCTTTCCTGCTTTTGGGCACCGGACTTTACGTGATTTTCGGACTCAAAGAAGACGGCTTTCTCTGGATATTCTGGGGTTTTTTCCTTTCGCTCTTTGCCGCAGCCGGGCATCCAACTCCCTTAAGAGACAGAGAAAAACTGGATAGAAAACGCCTTTTTCTGGGCTGGCTAACCTTTTTTTTGGGGCTGCTCTGCTTTACCCTAGTGCCTTTCAGGATAGCTTAAAAATCGGTTTTAAAGAAAATTCCGGAGGAAATTGCTCATGGACGTCCATTTTCGCTACAATAAAAAAAACTCATATAGTTTTGCAGTTCTGGCCCCCCTTCTTCCTGAGGTGCCTTTTGCAAACAGGCCTAAAGACGGAATAATGATATACAGTTTTAACACCCGGCAAGCCCCTAGGGTCTTTGAGGAAATCAAACATGCGGAAACGGCCTCTGTACTCATAGCAGGGGGTCCGCATCCTTCGGGAGCCCCAGAAGAAACTCTTGAGTATTTTGATTATGTGGTGCTCGGAGAAGGAGAAGAGAGCCTCCCCGAACTTGTAAGGGCCCTTCAGAGCAAAAAAGCTCCGGAACTTGTGCGAGGAATTGCTTATAAGGATCCTAAGAGCGGAAAAATAGTCCAAAGCCCAAAGAGAAAAAAGTACGTCGATCTGGATGCCTGGCCCTGCTTTGATCCAAAAAAACTGCGCGCTCCGATCGAGATTAGCCGCGGCTGTCCCTGGGGTTGCAAATATTGTCAAACTCCAAGACTTTTTGGAAACCAAGTTCGGCACAGGAGTATCTCAAGTATTGTAAACTTCGCCCGCTATTACAGAGATTTGCGTTTTATCGCTTCAAACGCCTTTGCCTACGGAAGTGATGGAATTCATCCCCGTTTTGACAAAGTGGAAAACCTACTCCGAGCCCTTGGAGAGTTACCTGAAAAAAAAATCTTTTTCGGGACCTTTCCCTCCGAGGTCAGACCTGAGTTTGTCTGTGAGAGATCCTTAGAACTCCTAAATAAATACTGTGAAAACAGGACTCTAAGCCTTGGCGCTCAATCCGGAAGCGAAAGCGTCTTAAAAGAAATCCGGAGAGGACATACAGTCGAGGCAATCCTTTCGGCAGTTGAAACTTGCTTTGAATACGAGATTGTGCCTATTGTGGATTTCATATTCGGGTTTCCTGGGGAAAGCGAAGAGGATCAGGAAAAGAGCCTGGAGCTTGTACGCTGGATCTGTAAGAAAGGCGGAACAGTCAGAGCACATTATCTGGAACCACTCCCTGGAACGCCCTATGCTTCGGCCATTCCCTCGGAATTGAGCCCAAAAGTCAAACGCACACTTGGAAAACTGGCGCTTGGGGGCAAACTTACGGGGCACTGGGAAAAACAGTAAAAAAGAGAAAAAAAGTTAAGAAAAAGAAAGTTAAGAGAAAGAAAAGCCCGGAGAGCGAAAAAAGCCTCAAGGTGCCGGGATGCATTTCTTAGGCTTGAGAATTTTCCTCTTCGGAACTTTTCCATATCCGCTTTCTTTTAATCCAGAGTTTTTTAATTTCTGGCTTTGACACGGTTTTGATCTCGTAAATTTGTGGTCTTCTTACACAGTGTTCTTTTTTTATTTAGGAGGCGTTTGCTGGCATTTTCAAGGCTCTGACTTTGCTTCGAAGTCCGGAATTTTCAGAAACTCCAAACAATTCCAGAGCTGAAATCCCAATTAAGGAGGCTCGTACAAGAGTTTACTTTCGGAAATTAAAGAGTATTAAACCTGGGGCTAAAACCCT
Organism: Methanosarcinaceae archaeon; assembly: GCA_028684695.1. Classification (GTDB taxonomy): domain Archaea; phylum Halobacteriota; class Methanosarcinia; order Methanosarcinales; family Methanosarcinaceae; genus JAQVBP01. Next base: position 20,084 of record JAQUFK010000009.1, read on the forward strand.
TAAGGAAGCATTTCGGGGCTAAAAAGGCCCAGGAAAACCACTCAGTACTATCTCCAAACGTATCAATGTGTTAAACGTATTTATAATTTATTGCTATTTTTTTAAACATATGTAGCATTTGCCTAGTGGATAAAATATCTTAGCAGGTTTAGAATCAAGGCTCTCAAATTAAAAAACTATTTAAGATTTTGACCTCATTTGCTGAGATATGGATCTATTTAATACAAAACCCCCTCAGAAAAATGGAAAAAAAAATAGCCCCAAACTTCTTATGGGTATTATAATGGCACTCACGCTACTAGGCTGGGTTCTGAATATCGGAACAATTTCAAAAATGTCTAGACTGCTTTTCTGGATAACGGCAGCAGCGTTTATTCTCTATAATCTCTACACTTTTATAAATAAACTAAAACCCGCATTTTCAAAATAAAGATATTTTGGGGTACTGCAGAAACAAGCCGCAAATAAAAAACAAAAGAAGGAAAAAAGAGAAAGAAAAAAGCAGATAGAAAAGATAAAAAGGAAACAGGAATCGCTATTTAGAGCGATCCCTTTTAATTTATATATTTATTATGATTCTATTTCTCTATGATTCTATTTCTCTATGATTCTATTTCTCTATGATTCTATTTCTCTATGATTCTATTTCTCTATGATTCTATTTCTCTATGATTCTATTTCTCTATGATTCTATTTCTCTATTCCTCTTAGCTTTCAGCAAACTTTCTTCAAGCTTTTTTCAGCTCAGGGCTAGCCAAAGTTGTATCTCATTCTCAAAGCCTTCGGCCACAAATTCATTCCGAACCTTCGCTTTTTTTGAGGATTTCAAGCCCTTGCTTCATAAGTTCTTCTGCTCTTGCCTGGGTCTTTGCTTCGGCAAAAATTCTGAAAATAGGCTCGGTTCCTGAAGGCCGAATAAGAATCCATCCGTCTTCAAACCAGAGTTTTACCCCATCCGTTGTATCAGTTTTTAGACCAAGCTCGAGAGCTTTTGCTTTTACTTTTTCCATTGTGGCCGCAAGCGCCTTTGAGGGGAGTTTTGTTTTTGCATTATAATAGACAGGTACGCTTTTTGTAAGCTCCGAAACCCTCTTTCCGCCTGCAAGAATTTCTAAAAGTTTGGCGCAGGCCATGGCTCCATCCCGACAGTACTGGTGTTCCGGAAAAATCAAACCCCCATTACCCTCTCCTCCAAAAACGGCATCAACTTCCATCATCTTGCGGGCAACATTAATTGAGCCAACCGCCGTCCAGTAAAGCTTTACCCCTGCAGCCGCCGCAACATCGGCCATGCGCTGAGAAGAGCTTACTGGAGTGACTAAGGGGCCTTTATTTTTTTTAAGCACGTATTGCGCCATCAGGGAGAGCAAAACTTCCTCGTTTACAAATTCTCCTTTCTCGTCAATGAAAACAATCCTGTCTGCATCTCCGTCATGCGCCGCCCCAAGATCTGCTCCGGTTTTTTTCACAAGTTCCGAAAGTTCTTGTAAAGCTTCAGGTAAAGGTTCGGGATTTCTCCAGGGAAAAGTTCCATCAGGCTGAGCTCCAAGAGTCAAAACCTCACAGCCCAATTCGCGGAGAAGGAAAGGCAAAGTCAGGGCTCCAGCTCCGCAGCCCGTATCGACCACCACCTTAAACCTGCGCCCTCTAATAAGGTCAGCATCCACAGAATGGAGGATGTTTTTTATATAGTAGGCATTGGCTCCGGGATCCGTTTGAAATTCTCCCGTTTTTTCCCAGGAAACCGTGACATACTTGCCTGAAAAATAAATTTTTTCAATTTCCCTTTCCCCAGCCCTTGGAAACTCCGAGCCATCCCCTGCAATCAGCTTGATCCCATTATACTCTCTTGGATTATGCGAGGCCGTAATTACTATTCCAGCATCGGCATAATCTCGAACATAATACTGCACAGAAGGAGTTGGGGCAATTCCGACATCAATTACCTTCAAGCCCGCAGAAAGAGCTCCTGCGATTGCCGCAGCCTTTAACATCGGCCCCGAGATTCGAGTATCGCAGCCAATTGCTACCGTTCCCTTTGATTTCATATAGCTGCCAAGGCTTTTTGCTATCCTTGTGGCCATTTCAGGAGTTATATCCTCGTTTGCTCTACCACGTACACCATTTGTTCCAAATAATCTCATTAAGATCTCCCTTCTCTGCTAAAAAATCCTTTAAAACCTTTTCTACTTTGAAACTTCTTTTCCGATTATTTATAGAAAGCTATTCCGAGCACTTTTTCCAGAGATAACTTAAAATACGTTTTTTTAAACTTAAAGCCACCTCGAATTTAGCCAGTTAGCCTATGCGATAAATACATATAGCCTCTTAGTAAGAATCCGTTACCAATGGCTCTTTCAAAGCTTCAGATGATAAAGGATGCAATCAAAACCAGAAAAAAGGCGATAATCGCTTTTTCTGGTGGAGTTGACAGTACCGTCCTTGCGGCCCTTGCTTATGAATTACTTGGAGATAAAGCCCTTGCCGTAACCCTTAACTCTCCTCTCTTTCCACAGAGGCAACTAGAGACTGCCGTACAGACAGCTTGTGAGCTTGGAATTTCCCATAAAGTGCTTCCTTTTTCGCCCCAGAATCTGCCTTACTTTAGCGCAAATCCACTTAACAGATGTTATTTCTGTAAAAAAGCCCTGCTTACAACGCTGGTAAAATTTGCAGAAAAAGAAGGCTACAATGTCGTGCT
>JAQUFK010000145.1 GCA_028684695.1 Methanosarcinaceae archaeon
CCCTTCTGGCAGAAGACCACATTTGCCCCACTGCTTACAACCTTGCCTACGATGTCTTTGAGCATCTTTTCTTCCTGATCCAGGAAGGTCTGAAGCTGGTCTGGGGAAGTGATGGAAATTTCAGCGTCAACTTCAGTATCCTTAAGTTCAATTGCACTGTTGAGCAAAAGGATTTTTGCATCCTTAACCTTTTCAGGCATGTTGGTGTGCACTCTTTCCTTGTCCAGAATCATCCCACTTATAAGTTCGGAATCTTCAATCCGGCCGCCGACCTTTTTGATAACATTGACGTTGTCCATGTCAACGGTCTTTTTGCTGTTCACATCTGCAATGCTTGTGATTGCTTCGACTGCAATTTCGGAAAGAAGCCTCTTTGAGGATTCTGCCCCTTTGCCTGTCATGGCGGTTTCGGCAATGCTTGTCAGAAGTTCTTTGTCAGACATTTCGACATTCATTGCAAGGGTATTAAGGACATCGACTGCCTTTGCAGCAGCCAGCCTGTAGCCTGCCGCAATGATTGTGGGGTGGATTTCCTGCTCGATTAAGTCTTCGGCTTTCTTTAGAAGCTCCCCTGCAACCACAGCTGCACTGGTAGTTCCGTCTCCTACTTCCTCATCCTGGGTCTTAGAGACTTCAACGACCATTTTTGCCGCCGGATGTTCTATATCCATTTCCTTGAGGATAGTCGCCCCATCGTTTGTGATGACCACATCGCCCATGCCATCAACAAGCATTTTATCCATGCCTTTAGGGCCGAGAGTGGTTCTGACTGCCTCAGCAACGGCCTTTGCGGCCATGATATTGTTGCTCTGGGCATCTCTTCCTCTGGTTCTCTTACTTCCTTCTTTTAAAATAAAAATTGGCTGTCCTGCTGCCATATATTATAATCCTCCATTAACATGAAGTTGATAGAGCTTTCTGAATTGAAATCGCTTTTTAGATGTTTGTACTTCTATATAAAGTCATCTAAGGATTCGGAACCAAACAAAAAAAGAATATAAATCTGAATATCTCAAAGAACGGGGGCCCTCAAAGTAGTTTTTTAAACTTATTCTTTTCAATTAAAAGAGGAGATTTTTAAACTTTAAGCCAGAGTCTTTGGAAGTTTTAAAAGACCCAATTCAAGGCGATTTAGATGTTCAAAAGCGATTCCAAGAGGCAACTCTGTATCCTCATAGCCGCAATGTTTGCGAGAACCTTTGCAGCCAAAAGAAAGCCCAAGCCCCGTTTTAAGCGCGCGAGCTGTACAGTCTCCGCAAATAGAAGCCGCCCCAATTGTATCAACCCCGACTCTTGCTCCTTTGGCATATGCAAAAGCTTGCACCACTCGCATGGCTTTTTCGGGTTTTAGAAAAAGGAGGAGGAGATCGAATTTTCCACAATTTTTGGAAAGAGGCTCGATTTTTATAAACCGGTATTTCCTCTGGATTCGAGGAAGCCCCAAAGCCGCCTTTTCTGCGGTATTTTGATTCAAATATCGTCCGGATTTCAGGTAATATTCCGAAGGAGGAATTTCAGAAAGTCCGAGCACATAGGCCCCCGCCAAACAGCGCTGGCTCGAAACCCGAAAACTTTCCCCAAACCCAGCCTTTCGAACCATCTCACAAAAAAGAAGAGAAGAGGCTTCTGATGCTTCTTTCCCGGCTTCAAAACTTATACAAACGGGTTCTCCGGCTTCCATAAGGGCTTCAATTTCCGGAAATTGCAAAGGCTGCATGGGGCTCTCCTTTTCTTCTCTTATTCAAACTCGGCTTTCACCGTGGTAAAAATAGGACCTCTTATATCGATCTTTTTCTTTTTACCCGTGATATAACGCTGAGCAAGGGGTTTTATCTTCAGGTTGACTTCGGAAGGCACTTTTACAATTCTGACCCTACTAATCTGTTCGGCTTTTCCGGTCCTGGCCGCTTCTTCAATTTCAGCTGCAGCCTGGGCAGAAAAAGCATCAATAAAACGGATTCCAGTTCTTGCAGCATGATTTTCAAAAGCCTTTTTCCATTTCTTTTGCTGGGGAAGGCCAAGCAAGGAGCCTTCATAAGCTAGCACTTCATTAAAAGCCGCAGGCCCACAAAGTTTTGTGTTTTCCTCTGGCTCAAGCACTGATACTTTCACTTTTCGGCCATAAAGTTCCCCTTCCCAAGCTAAAAATGCACAAGGACTAGGCTCACTTCCGTGCAGCTCACACTGAGTTGTAAGGGCTGCTGCAATCCTTTTACCTTCTGGAGTTTCCGGAACTTTTTCCATATAAACCTGTTTTGCAAGCTCGTTATCATGCAGCTCCCACTCAGAGTACTGAGGAATTTGCGGATAGCTCAAAGAACGAATGTCCGGAGCCTCATAAAGAATCATGGCCAGCCGCTCAACTCCGAGTCCCAGATTCATGACCGGACAGGAAATTCCGTATTGGGCAAGAGCTGTTGGGGAATAGATCCCAAAAGTTGCAACCTCAATCCAGCCATCGGAGTATTTAGAGTTTGAGCCCACAAGCTTTGGATGGTAGGCAAAAACCTCGGTTTGGGTATCGGGAACATAATATTTGCTGCGTTTTTCATCCGGCCTGAAAAGGAATTTTTCAAAGCCAAACTGGGAAAGTAGACCTTCAGCTACGGCTTTTCCCAGATCCACAGTCACATCCTCTTCCATAATCACGCAGGAAGCCGAATAGTAAGTCATGAGTCTTGAGGCATCTTCTTGCTGTTCCCTTCTAAAACAGCGATCCACCGAGAAGAAATGGAAAGGAGGTTCTTTTCTCTCGAGCAAGGCTCCAAGTGAGATGAACCAGCCACTTGTCATATGACTTCTAAGGGTTTTTCCTGCAGCTTGGGGGACGAGTTCCTTAAACTCGGGAAAGACTTGGGCAATCATTTCCGCAACAAGGGCGTCTGAAACTCCTAAAGTTATTGAAATTTCAGGTACAAGGTCATCACCTTCGACTTTTCCTTTCTTATAGGAGTGGAGAACTTTCCGAATCTTATCAATGCCCTCAGAGCCTACCTCCCCGAGAATTGCCTTGATTTTTACAATCCTCTCATCCGAAATTCCAACATTTGGGCGGGGGAGCCCTGCCAGATAAAAACAGCGATCTAGAACAGCTAAGGCTTCATTTCCAAATTGTTTATGAACTTCCCGCTCATCTACGATAAGCGGATTCATCATCTCACTAAACCCCAAACGCAGATAAGCCTCTCTGAGCCTCTGGATGGTCTCATAGACCGGATGGACCTTTCCATAGGGCAGAGTAGTCCTAGGGTAACGTTCATTTAAAGGGAGAGTTTTTATGAGGTTTTTACCTTCGTTCCAGGTCAGGTCAAAGTTTTCTTTTGCTTCCTTTTTTATCTTCTCGGGATCGAATCTCATGGGTACCATCCTGGGATTTTAATAATTGTAAATTTTAAAGTTTCTGCGGTTTTGGCTCCACAGAAGAATCTTTATTCAGACTTTTAGTTTAAAGGCCTACTCCCCGAATTTAGCCCCGCTTTCTTTTAGGCCAGTTTCCTTCCTTTAAGCTTGGCCTCAAAAGCCTGCATTGCAATTTCAAGTTTTCTTTGCTGAAAAGCATTTGTCAAGTCTCCCCGACTTTTTTCTACAAGCCCGCGAGCAACATCGGTTTTTCGCCTAAGCCCATGCGTTATGGCATCCGGGTAATCAAAGTCTAAAAGCAATTCATGGATATTTTCCATAAGCTCTAAAAACACTTCGGCTTTTTCGAATTCTTCTGCCCGGATTAGATCAAGAATGTGCCGTCGGAGCTCCCCTACGAGATCGCCCAACCCATTGAGATAAGCAGCAGGGCCAACTCCCAGGGCTTCAGGCCCTGGAAAAGTATCAAAAGCACTTTTTCCCCTAGGCTGTGCATCTTCTAAGAGCAGAAAATAAAAGACTGAAGCTTCAGCAAACTCCTGCTGGGCATGGTCCACAAAGCCTGCGTGATAGATATCGGCGTGGGCCTCAAAGAGAATTTCAAGCTTTAAAAGGGCGTTTTTGGCCTCTTTAAGACTTGTAGCCGCTTTTTCAAAATTCTGGGCATGCAGCGCAAAAGTTGCGACTCTGCATTTTCGAACCACATCTCTTGAAATTTTAAGCCCTTCTTCTCTCACTTTATCTTTTTCTTCAAAATTTGCCCTGATCCGGGCTGAGATTTCCCTTAGCATATTTGCCAGTACCCCCTACCGAATGCTTTTGTGAATTATTCATAGCAACTGGTTAAGAGGAAGCTTCTCTTTAAAACTTTATTGGATTTTGAGAGCTTCTTTGGATTTTAAGCTCTTGTATTAAGCCTAAGCTTTCCGCCTTTATCAAGCAGTAAAGAATCAGGCAGTAAAAAAAGGTTTTGTGCATAAGAGCCTTTTGAGGCTACAATACGCAAACTAAAGAGGGAATTTACTTAATGGATTAGTGGATTTACTTTTAAGGATCCCTGTTAATAATTCTGTTTTCAGAATGAGTTGATTTTGAGCTTTCTCGACAGGGATATACAAAAACTTATATCAGTCCGTTTTAGATTTTAAAGAAGCGACATTTTTGTGCTTGTTTCTTTTTGGAAATGAAATCGGGTACGGACCTTATTTTATTTATAGAAAGTTTTGAAAAATAAGTTTTGTATCGCTTATTCGTCCACAGGAATTGTTTCAAGCTGGCTTGAAAGGTTCCATATCAGAGTTCTTGTGTGAAGGGGAAGATTTGGATCGTTGCTTATATCCTCAAGAATTGAAATGCTGGAAGCCGCTCTCAGGAACAAGGGTTCGGACTCGTTATTTAGGATGTCCGTTATTTCGTTCACGGAACGCCTTATGTTTCTTGGAACTGAGGAATCGTTTGTTATACTATCTAAAACCTGGAGACACTGTTTAATAACTTCTGCTGGATCAACTGATGACACTAAAATCACCTTCAGTGATTGATTATTTTTAAGTAGTTGAGTATAAGCTAAAATTAGAATTGGCTATTTTAATTAGAATTAGCTAGTTTAGTGTAAGACAGGTTCGTTATATAAAATCTTATCGGTAACCTTCTGCTCTTAAGGATGGACTTAGGGATTGACTGCTTCTTTTTTTTCGGCGAGCTTGCTGTTTTTGGAACCAGCCTGAAAGCTGCCAGACCCGAAGAGTTAGTTTATTTTGGGAGCTAATTTCATATATATAGGGTATGAGTTCTCTTACAGGCCTGAAGAATAGTTCTACTTATTTTGATATAATTGATTCAACATGGAAGGTCTCAGACATGGATTCTGAAAAAGATAGAAAAGTAAAACGAATTGCCCGTTTTCTGGAAATCGGAGGCACAATGCTTGCCGAGCACTGCGAAAACTGTGGAGCCCCGAAATTTCGATATCAGGGAACGGTAATCTGTCCCCTTTGCGACGTGAGAGAAGAAGGAGAAGAGAAAAGAGAAGAGGAAAGAAAGGTTTCGGAAGAAAAAGAA
>JAQUFK010000146.1 GCA_028684695.1 Methanosarcinaceae archaeon
TGCTTATATTATTAGAGGTAAATCGTTGGTAAACAATCATGCTCATGTATTAAAGTGCGAGTAAGTAAACTTTGTATTTTTAAAAGAATTTATCAATATGTCTGATTTAAATATTTATATTAATGGAACTACACGTGGGAAACTAAATTAGGCAAATTTGAGAAAAATAAAAATCCCTCTGCCCCCTCTCCCCGAACAAGAAAAAATCGCCTCCATTCTTTCAAAAGTAGATGAGCAAATCGAAGAGACAGAGCGGATTATTGAGAAAACGGAACTCTTAAAAAAAGGCCTGATGCAGAAACTCTTTGTTTATGGAACTGAAAATAAAAAATTAAAAGAAATCGATGTGAAGTATTCTCCGAAAAAGTGGATAATTCCTGAAAACTGGACCACTAAACAACTTGAAGAAATTACATATAAAATAACTGATGGCACGCATTTGACTCCGAAATATACTGATAAAGGTATCCCTTTTTTAAGGGTTAAAGATATTCATAGTGATTCAATTGACTGGAGCTCTGTAAAATATATTTCAAAAAAAGAACATAATGAATTAATAAAAAGATGTAATCCAAAACGTGGTGATATACTACTATCAAAAAATGGAACTATTGGAATTCCAAAAATAGTTGATTGGGATCGAGAATTCAGCATTTTTGTTAGCTTATGTTTAATAAAAGTGAAGTCAAAAATCATTAATATCAATTATCTATATTATTTATTGAAATCAGATATGATTTTTAATCAATATTTATTACGTTCAAAAACCGGCACAGTAACCAATTTACATATAGAAGAAATAAAGAATTTAACAATAATCATCCCTCCTCTCCCTGAACAAGAAAAAATCGCCTCTATTCTTTCAAAAGTAGATACTCAGCTTCAAGACAACCATAATTATTTAAATAAGCTGGAGGAACTTAAAAAAGGCCTTATGCAGGATTTACTTACTGGAAAAGTTAGAGTGTGTGTATAAAATGGAAGAAATTCGGGATTTGCCTCTAAAAGGGAAAGAAGAACAGGCTCTGCGGAGCCAGGGCTCGGCAGAGGAAGCTTTGGCTTTAAATGAATATAATCTTGTGGAAAAGCCGGCTCTAAAGCTTTTTGAAAAACTTGGGTACAATTATCTTCAGGGAAGCAGCCTTCAAAAGGAAGCTCATCACTTTTATTTATTTGACATATTAAAACGGAAACTCCTAGAACTCAATCCCTGGCTAAATGCAAGTAACCTTAAAAAAGTTGTGCGGGAAATAACGGTTTTGCAGGCAGCTTCCGCGCTTGAAGCAAACGAACTATTTTACTACAAACTAGTAAACTATCTCAGCGTAAAACAGGATCTGGGCTTTGGGAAAAAATCTCAAACAGTCAAATTAATTGATTTTGAAGAGCCTGAAAAAAATGAATTTACAATCGTAAACCAGTTTTACGTCAAAAACGGAAATTACACCATAATCCCGGATCTCGTAGTTTTTGTAAACGGAATTCCCCTTGCAATACTCGAATGCAAAAGCCCGGATCTAGACGATCCTATTGAAGCTGCTCTTTCCCAACTCTTTGGATATCGGAAAAAAAACGAAAAACTCTTTTATCCAAATCAGCTCCTCGTAGGCCTAGCTCGATACAGAGCCGTTTACGCCTCTACCTTCTCCCCTGCCAAACACTTTTTCGAATGGAAAAAACCCTATCCTCTAGGAGAAAAAGCCCTAGCCGAAAAACTTGGAAAAACCCCAGAAACTCTTCCTGCACAAACCCTTTTACTCTACTCGCTTTTTTCAAAGAAAAACCTCCTCGACTTAATTCGAAACTACATCGTCTTTGAAACCGAAGACGGAAGCGTACATAAAAAACTTTGTAGATACAACCAGTACATTGCAAGCAATAAAATTCTAAAACGCCTACAAACCGGAAAAGGAGGCGTAGTCTGGCACACCCAAGGCAGCGGCAAATCCCTTACCATGACCTACACAGCCCTCAAACTTCGGCGAATCGAAAAACTCCCTCAAACAGCGATTGAAAATCCCTGTCTCCTCATTGTTACAGATCGAACCGACCTGGACGACCAAATAACAAACACCTTTTCAAACTGCAAATTTCCAAACCCTGTTCAGGTAGAATCCGTAGAAGAACTAAAAAAAGAACTGAAAAATCCCACAGGCAAAACTCTATTTACCACAATACAGAAATTTGTCACAAAAAACGGAAAAAGCTTTCCTGAACTCTCTTGCTCAAAAAACATCATAGTCTTTGCAGACGAAGCCCACAGAAGCCAATATGGAAGCAAAGCCAGCATAAAAACAGACGGAAATCTAGGCTGGGCTACCAACATGAGAACAGCAATTCCAAACGCTCTTTTCATAGGCTTTACCGGAACCCCTATCGATAAAAAAGATAAATCCACCCGAAAAGAATTCGGAGAATACATAGACAAATACCTACCCAAACAATCAATTGCCGACGGAGCCACCCTGCAAATCAAATATCAAGCCCGGCTTCCAAAAGTTCATCTCATAGGAGACAAGCTTGACCCTTCCTTTGAGGCCGCATTTGCAGAATATGAAGCCTTTGAACGTGAGAAAATCAAAGCCAAAGCCGGCCGCTACAAAACAATTGCAGAAAACAAAGCCCGAATAAAAGCCATCTGCAAAGACATAATAAAACACTACAATACAGCAGTCCTCCCCGAAGGCTTCAAAGCCCAGCTCGTAACTTACTCCCGCAACGCCGCTATAACATACAAAAAACTGCTAGATGAACTAGGAGGTCCGGCCTCAGAAGTGCTCCTCTCTTCAAATCCCAAAGACGAACCCGGATCCGAAATCCGAAAGCACTATAAAACCAAAGCCATGCAAAGGGCAATTATCAAAAAATTCAGGCAACCTTTCGGAAAAGATAACGATCTGGCCCTCTTAATCGTCTGCGACATGCTTCTAACAGGCTTTGATGCTCCCATAGAACAGGTCATGTATCTGGATAAACCCCTCAGGGAACACTCGCTTATGCAAGCCGTTGCAAGAGTTAACCGTCCCTACGGAGAAAATAAAACCTACGGACTCATTATAGACTACTGCGGAATTTCAAAAAGGCTTAGAGAAGCCCTTGAAAACTTCAATGAAGGAGATATCACAGGCTACCTTGAACATCTTTTAGACGACGTTTCCCGAGCTGAACAGGCCCAAAACAAACTTGAGCGTTTCTTTAAATCCTTCTCCTCTGCTGACTACGAAACCGAAACCTATGTGGATAAATGCGTCCTTGAAGTCCTAAGTGCAAAAGACACCCGGATCCGATTTGAGGCAGCTTTCAAAGAATTTACCGGATTTGTAAACAATATTATCCCAAATCCCGAAGCCAACCGCTTCAGAAAAGCTCTCTATCTCTATGGCAAAATCTACAACTCTATGCGCACAAATTACGGGGTAAAAACCCCAAGTGTCCTTGAAGCTGTGCCCAAAGCAAAAACCTTAATCCATAAACACCTCAAAGCAAATGGAATCCAAGTTTTTCACGAACCGGTTTCTATATACTCTTCAGAGTTTAACGAGCTTGTAAACAAAAAAAGTTCTCCTAAAGCCAAGGCTAGTCTGATTCAACACAAAGTAAAAACCACAATCAAAAACCTGCTGCCCACAAATCCAATCTACTATACGTCTCTGCAGGAAAAACTTGAAAAACTGATTCTTGAGCACGAACAAGCCCTTATTTCTACTCAGGCTTTTCTGACAAATCTGGAAAAGATAAGCTCAGAGCTGGATGTTGAACTTGTTGCAGGCAGATACGGCATGAAAAAAGAAGAATTTGCTTTTTTTCAACTGCTAAGAGCCGCTTATATTCAAAATGAGGCAAAAAAAGGCTTTAGCTCTATCTATCTAGACAGCCAAAAAGAAGAAAAAATTTCAAACCTTTCACTCGCCCTCTTCTCAGCCCTTAAAGCTCTTGCGGTAATTGACTGGAAGCTAAGACCTGAACAAAAGAAAAAAATGCTTCAAAAAATCCGAAGAGAGCTATATAAACTCGATTTTGAGATCAAAGACGCGGATCGAGAAAGTCGGAATCTCCTGGAGCTTGCTAAAAATCTGCTATAAGATCGGGTGAATTAATACAGAAAATGAAGAAAAAGCGGAAGGATAGATGACCCAAAAAGAGCAAAATGAACAAATAAAGATCGGAAATACTCTTCTTGACTATCGTCTAAGCTATTCCGATCGAAAAACTCTGGAATTAAGCCTTGAGCTGGATTCCGGATTCAGAGTCAGAGCTCCAAAAGGCATGAGTAAAGAAGCTGTTAAGACCAAGCTTTTGCAAAAAGCCGACTGGATCATCCGGAATTTGGACCGGATGAATGAGATTTTCAGAAACGAAACCCAAAAAGAGTTTGTAAGTGGGGAAAAATTCCTTTACCGGGGTCGACGCTATCGCTTAAAAGTTGTTCAAGTAAACGAGCTTCTCGAACCTACGCTTACTTTTTCTCAGAGCCTTTTTCGAGTTCAAATCCCAGCTGAAGTTGCGGAATCTGACTATCCCGAGCTCATCCGCCCTCTTTTCTTGGATTTTTATCATCTGAAAGCTGAAAAACTTGTCCAAGAGAGAGTTAAAAAATATTTGAGGTATTTTGAGGAAGAACCTACCCTAATCAAGGTACAAACCCTTAAAAATAAATGGGGAAGCTGCTCGAAAACGAATCAACTCCGGTTTAACTGGAGGATAGTACTTGCAAAAACTTCAGTCTTTGACTACGTGGTAGTACACGAACTTTGCCATATGAAATACAAAAACCACTCAAAAGCTTTCTGGAACGAGCTGCGAAAGATTTTGCCAGATTATAAAAAAAGAAAAGAGTGGCTCCGGATTTATGGAGACTTGCTAAAGCTATGATTAGGTATACTTTATTTTAATATTAACTGTAACTTGATTTTGTTTATTTTGAGTCTATTGAATAGTTTAATGAAATCAAAATATTGAATACTATATGTTATTTTAATGCATACATAAAAATTAATGCAATAAAATAATTGCATGACGATAAAGATTTTACGGCGTTTATGTTAAGTATCGAGAAGTCCTAAAAAAGGTTGTAGGTTGAGAGTTATTGGGTTTTCTCTCAATCTCTTGGGGTTGGATCATCGATAGGAATCTATGGCGCAAAACAAAGATTCCTATCACCTACTTCTTAGTTACATTTTAAGCCTAGGTTTTAAGCCACCTTTTACATCGTTTTAAACCTATATATCTTTTGTGAGTTTTTTCGAAATTTTATAAAATGTTTTCTATTGTAGAAAACTTACTTTTTAACTACTTTTTTTTCTTGGTTTTTAAAAAGCTGCAAATTTGACCCCTTATTCTTTTTCAGAAGCTTCTTTTTCCCAGAGCTCTGGCCGAAATTTATATATACGACGTTCGTTAATATACAT